>JALYVL010000293.1 GCA_030853285.1 Actinomycetota bacterium
GGCTGACCTGGACGACATCGTCGAGGGTGAGCACCCCTACCCCTTGGGTAGCTTCCCCGGCGCCACCCCGTACCTGCGCGGGCCTTACCCGACGATGTACGTCAACCAGCCGTGGACCATCCGCCAGTACGCGGGCTTCTCCACCGCCTCAGAGTCCAACGCCTTCTACCGGCGCAACCTCGCCGCCGGGCAGAAGGGGCTCTCGGTGGCCTTCGACCTGGCCACCCACCGCGGCTACGACTCCGACCACCCGCGCGTGGCGGGCGACGTCGGCATGGCCGGGGTGGCCATCGACTCCATCTACGACATGCGCGAGCTGTTCGACGGCATCCCGCTGGACCAGATCACCGTGTCCATGACCATGAACGGCGCGGTGCTGCCCATCCTGGCGCTGTACGTGGCTGCCGCCGAGGAGCAGGGCGTCACGCCGGAGCAACTGGCGGGGACCATCCAGAACGACATCCTCAAAGAGTTCATGGTCCGCAACACCTACATCTACCCGCCGAAGCCGAGCATGCGGATCATCTCCGACATCTTCGCCTACACGTCCACCAAGATGCCGCGGTACAACTCCATCTCTATCTCCGGCTACCACATTCAAGAGGCAGGGGCCACAGCGGACTTGGAGTTGGCCTACACCCTGGCCGACGGGGTGGAGTACATCCGTGCCGGCCTCGCCGCGGGCATGGACATCGACTCCTTCGCCCCGCGGCTGAGCTTCTTCTGGGCCATCGGGATGAACTTCTTCATGGAGGTGGCCAAGCTCCGGGCCGGACGCCTGCTCTGGGCGGAGCTGGTGGCCCAGTTCGAGCCGAAAAACACCAAGTCGCTGAGTCTGCGCACGCACAGCCAGACGTCGGGGTGGTCGCTCACCGCGCAGGACGTGTTCAACAACGTGGGCCGCACCTGCATCGAGGCGATGGCCGCCACCCAGGGACACACCCAGAGCCTGCACACCAACGCACTGGACGAGGCCCTGGCCCTACCCTCGGAGTTCGCCGCGCGCATCGCGCGGAACACTCAGCTGCTGCTTCAGCAGGAGTCCGGCACCGTGCGCCCGATCGACCCCTGGGGCGGTTCCAGCTACGTCGAGCGGCTCACCCACGACCTGGCCGCCCGGGCCCGCGCGCACATCCGCGAGGTGGAAGAGGCGGGCGGCATGGCCCGAGCCATCGACGAGGGCATCCCCAAGCTGCGCATCGAAGAAGCTGCGGCCCGCACCCAGGCAAGGATCGACTCCCGGCGTCAGCCGGTGATCGGCGTGAACAAGTACGTGCCCGGCGAGCCGGACACCGTGGAGGTCCGCAGGGTGGACAACGCCCAGGTGCGGCGTGAGCAGCTGGATAAGCTAGCGCGGCTGCGCGACGAGCGCGACTCCGAAGCCGCGGAGGCCGCGCTGGCCGAGCTGTCCCGCGCTGCGGCCAGTGACGCGGGCGGCATGGAGAACAACCTCTTGGCGCTCGCCGTCGACGCGGCCCGGGCCAAAGCCACCGTGGGGGAGATCTCCGACGCGCTGGAAAAGGTGTACGGCCGGCACGCGGCGGAGATCCGGACCATCAGCGGGGTCTACCGGGACGAGGCAGGATCGGTGTCCAACATCAAACATGCCACCGAGATGGTGGAGCGCTTCGCGGAGCAGGAAGGCCGTCGACCGCGAATCCTGGTGTGCAAGATGGGTCAGGACGGGCACGACCGCGGCCAGAAAGTCATCGCCACCGCCTTTGCCGACATCGGCTTCGACGTCGACGTCGGCCCCCTGTTCCAGACCCCGGAAGAGGTCGCCAACCAAGCGGCTGACGCCGACGTACACATCATCGGAGTCTCCTCGCTGGCCGCCGGGCACCTCACCCTGGTGCCCGCGCTGCGCGACGCGCTCGCCGAGGTGGGTCGGCCGGACGTGATGATCGTGGTCGGCGGGGTGATCCCGCCCGGCGACTTCCAGGAGCTCTACGACGCCGGCGCCGCCGCGATCTTCCCGCCCGGCACCGTCATCGCCGACGCCGCCGCAGGTCTGTTGACCAAGCTCGTGGAGAGCAACGGCCACCACCTGGACCACTGAGCATGCCTCCTCGCCCCCCGGTCGACGTCGACGCGTTGGCCGAGGCGATCACCGGCGGTTCCCGCGCGGACCTGGCCCGGGCGATCACGCTGGTCGAGTCCACCCGTCCCGATCATCGCGCCCAGGCGCAGGAGTTGTTGCTGGCGTTGCTGCCCAAAGCCGGGGGAGCGCACCGGATCGGCCTGACCGGGGTTCCCGGCGTCGGCAAGTCGACCTTCATCGACGCGCTGGGCACCATGCTCACCGAGGACGGTCACCGGGTCGCGGTGCTGGCGGTCGACCCGTCCTCGACCCGCAGCGGCGGCTCCATCTTGGGCGACAAGACAAGAATGACCCGGCTGGCCAACAACCCCCAGGCATTCATCCGGCCCTCACCCACCTCGGGCACTCTCGGTGGGGTCGCCAGGGCGACGCGGGAGACCATGGTGCTGCTGGAAGCGGCCGGCTACGACGTCATCCTGGTGGAGACCGTCGGCGTCGGGCAGTCCGAGGTCACCGTGTCCAACATGGTCGACTGCTTCTGCTTCCTCACCCTGGCCCGCACCGGAGACCAGCTGCAGGGAATCAAGAAGGGCGTCCTGGAGCTTGCCGACGTGGTCGCCGTCAACAAGGCCGATGGCAACCACCAGCGAGATGCGCAACGCGCGGCGCGGGAGCTGGCCGGTGCGCTGCGGTTGATCTACCCGCCCGAATCGCTGTGGCGCCCGCCGGTGCTGACCACCAGTGCGCTGGAGGGCGCCGGGCTGCGCGAGTTCTGGGACACGGTGTGCCACCACCAGCAGGTGCTCGGCGGCGCGGGAGAGCTGGCCCGCAAGCGCAGCCAGCAGCAGGTGGACTGGACCTGGGCCATGGTGCGCGAACAACTGCTGGACCGGCTCCGCGATGATCCCGCGGTACGTGCACTCCGGGCGGAGACCGAGCATCAGG
>JALYVL010000294.1 GCA_030853285.1 Actinomycetota bacterium
GTGCCACCTCACTCGTGCCCGCAGCAGGGTTCACGCCGGCATCCAGGCTGGTCCCGCGTGGCGATTGCCGCAGTGAGCAGGTCGACGGTGAGTTCCGCGTGCGCCTGCGGGTGGGCGACTCGCGCAATCGCACTGGTGTCGGCCGGGACGAGGCCGACCGGGATCATCGGCGGACGCCCGCCCACACGTCCGGATCGGCGAGAGCGGGACTGCCCCCGATCAGCGGGTCAGCAAACGCCTCAGCCCGCGTGCGCCGCCGGGCCACGAGGATCTCCACGAGCGTTGTCGGCCCTCTGCGGTGCGGTCCTACTTGCCGGTGAACTCGGCCTTGCCCGGGCCGTTGGCGATGAACGACTCCATGCCGATGCGCTGGTCGTCGGTGGCGAAGCCCGCCGCGAACAGGTGCACCTCGAGCTTGAGCCCGCTGGCCAGATCACCATCCAGCCCACTGTCGATCGCTGCCTTGGCGGCGGCCAACGCGCGGGCGGCGGCGGCGGTGAACTGCCCGGCCCAGCGCTTCGCGGCCGCGTACACGTCGTCGGGGGCAACCACCTCATCCACCATGCCGATCCGCAGCGCCTCCTCGGCGCCGACGAAGCGGCCGGTGTAGATGATGTCCTTGGCCTTGCTCGGGCCGACCAGCCGCGCCAGCCGCTGGGTGCCGCCGGCGCCGGGAATGATGCCGAGTAACAATTCCGGCTGTCCGACCTTGGCGTTGTCCCCGGCGATCCGCCGGTCGCAGCACAGGGCGAGTTCCATGCCCCCGCCCAGGGCGTAGCCGGTGATGGCGGCCACTGTCGGCTTGCTGATCGCCGCCACTGCGGCGAAAGACAGGCTGAGCTGTCCCCCGTCGGCCGCCATGTCGGCGTACGAGCGGGTCACCATCTCCTTGATGTCTGCACCCGCGGCGAAGACCTTCTCCCCGCCGTAAACGATCACGGCGCGGACGTCGGCGCGCTGGTCGGCCTCCTCGGCCACGGCGCGCAATTCGCGGTGCAGCGTCTCGTTCACTGCGTTCATCGGTGGGCGCGCCAGCCGGATGGTGCCGATGCCGTCCTGGACTTCGAGTGTCACGAATTCAGCCATGGGGGCAACGCTACCGTTCACGCTCGGCGGGCGAAGTACCTGTCGTCGATCTGGTCCAGTGCGATGGGGGCACGGAAGGTCTCACTCAGCGCCTCAGCGGTGATGACGTCCTGCAGCAGCCCGGCGGCCACCTTCTGACCCTCCCGCAGCAGCAGCGCGTGGGTGAAGCCGGGGGGTATCTCCTCGACGTGGTGGGTCACCAGGACCGACGCGGGCGCATCAGGGTCCTCGGCCAGCTCGGAGAGCCGGTACACCAGATCCTCCCGACCGCCGAGGTCCAAACCCGCAGCGGGCTCGTCGAGCAGCAGTAGCTCGGGGTCGGTCATCAGCGCACGGGCGATCAGCACCCGCTTGCGTTCGCCTTCCGACAGCGTGCCGAAGGTACGCGTCGCCAGGTGAACGGCCCCGACCGTGGCCAGCAATGAGTCGGCCCGGCTGGTGTCCATCTCGTCGTAGGTCTCGCGCCACCGCCCGAGCACGGCGTATCCGGCGGAAATCACCAGATCCCGCACCAGCTCCTGGCCCGGTACCCGGTTGGCGAGCGCCGCCGAGCACAACCCGATCCGGGGGCGTAGCTCGAAGACGTCGGTCTGGCCCAGGACCTCACCGAGCAAGTGCGCCGATCCGCTGGTCGGATGCAGTTCGGCGGAGGCCAGTCGGAGCAGCGAAGTCTTGCCGGCACCGTTGGGGCCCAAGATGACCCAGCGCTCGTCGAGCTCCACCTGCCAGTCCAGCGGGCCGAGCAGGGTGCTCGCCCCGCGCCGGAGGCTCACCCCAGCGAAATCCACCAAGAGGTCAGGATCCGGTTGCGCCACCGCACCATCTTGTCGCACGCCGTTTGCGGCGACAGGGCAGGATGCCTGCGTGTCGCACGAAACGCCCGTCCACCCCGGTTCCCCGTTCCCCCTCGGCGCCCATCTGCTTGACGAGGGCACCCGCTTTGCGGTGGCGTCCACTGCCGCGGACAGGGTTCAGCTGTGTCTGCTCGACGGCGAAGGCGGCGAACGCCGTATCGACCTGACCGAGCGGACCTACGGGGTGTGGCACGGCGTGGTGAACAGGGTCGGGGAAGGTCAGCGCTACGGCTATAGGGTGCACGGGCCGCACGCCGATCCAGCGGCGTTGTTGCTGGACCCCTACGCGCGCCAAGTGCGGGACGGGGCCGCAGTGGTGACGACGCCCAGCGGAGCAGATACCAGCGTGGCGCCCCAGGTGCCGTGGGAGGAGACGGTGCTTTACGAGCTGCACGTCGGTTCGTTCACCGCCGCGCATCCGCAGATCCCCGCCGCATTGCGGGGCACCTATCTGGGGCTCGCCCACCCGGTGGCCGTCGAGCACTTGCTGAGCCTCGGGGTGAGTGCGGTGGAGCTACTGCCCGTGCACGCCTTCCGCGACGAAGAGTCACTGCGCGCCAGAGGAATGCGCAACCACTGGGGTTATTCCACCCTCGCCTACTTCGCCCCGCATCCCGGTTACGCGAGCACACCCGGCGCCGAAATCACAGAGTTCCGCACCATGGTCGCCGCGCTGCACGGTGCGGGCATCGAGGTGATCCTGGACGTCGTCTACAACCACACCTGCGAGGGCGGCGCAGACGGCCGCGTGCTGAGCCTGCGGGGGCTGGACCCTCGCGGGTACTACTTGCACTCCCCGGACGGCCGGCTGCTCGACCTCACGGGCTGCGGCAACACCCTCGATCCCGCCTCGCCGATGGTGGTGCGGCTGGTGCTGGACTCGCTGCGCTACTGGGCGCAAGAGATGGGCGTGGATGGTTTCCGCTTCGACCTGGCCAGTGCGCTGGGACGGCCGCACGGCGGCAGCTTCGACCCGCGCGCGCCGTTGCTCACCGCCATCGCCGCCGACCCGGTGCTCAGCCAGCGCAAGCTCATCGC
>JALYVL010000295.1 GCA_030853285.1 Actinomycetota bacterium
GGCACCCCCGTGCTCGCCCATCCACGCCTTGTACGCCTGCTGCACGTAGCCCAGGGCGGCGACTACGTTGACGTCGAAGATCTTGCGCACCCCGTCGAGGTCGGCGTCCATCAGCGCGCCGTAAACTGGGTTGATACCGGTGTTGTTGATCAAAATGTCCAGCGAGCCAAAGGTGGCCACGGTCCGCGTGACCGCATCGGCCCTGGCCTCGGCATGACCGGCATTCCCGGCCAGTGCGAGCACGCGGCCAGGGGCAGCAAGTTCCGCGGCCGCTGCCTCCAACGCCTCGGGCTTACGGGCGGTGATGGTCACGCGGGCTCCGCGGGAGAGCAGCTCGGCGGCGATGGCCAAGCCGATACCGCGGCTGGCTCCGGTGATCAGTGCGGCGCGACCGGCCAGGTCCTGAGGAATCGCTGCTGTCGTCATGGTGACGCACGCTACCCATCGCAAGGTACCGAGCAGGCACCCGCACACCCGTAGACTCGACCTTTACCGTCTGCTGTCCTTGGAGCTGTAGTGATCACCGCAACCGACCTGGAAATTCGCGCCGGCGCGCGGACGCTGCTGTCCGTGCCCGGTGCCGGGTTGCGCATCCAACGCGGCGACCGGGTCGGGCTTGTCGGACGCAACGGAGCGGGCAAGACCACCACCATGCGCGTGCTGGCCGGGGAGGGCGAACCCTACGCGGGGACCGTGGTGCGTACGGGCGACGTCGGGTACTTACCCCAGGACCCCCGTGAGGGTGATCTCACCGTGACCGCCAAGGACCGGGTGCTCTCCGCCCGCGGGCTCGACGAGTTGCTGCGGGACATGGAGAAGCAACAGGTGGTGATGGCCGAGCTGGTCGACGGCAAAGCGCTGGACGCCGCAGTGCGCCGCTACGGGGTTTTGGAGGAAAGCTTCTCCTCCTTGGGCGGGTACGCCGCCGAGAGTGAGGCCGCGCGGATTTGTGCGAACCTCGGGTTGGCCGACCGGATTCTGAGCCAACAACTGAGCACCCTCTCCGGGGGGCAGCGCCGTCGGGTGGAGCTGGCCCGCATCCTGTTCGCCGCGTCGGACGGCAGCGGTGGCCGCTCCGGCAACACCCTGTTGCTGGACGAGCCGACGAACCACCTCGACGCGGACTCCATCACCTGGCTGCGCGGGTTCTTACAGTCCCACGAGGGCGGCCTCGTGGTGATCAGCCACGACGTCGAACTGCTTGCCGACGTCGTCAACCGGGTGTGGTTCCTCGATGCCGTGCGCAGCGAGGTGGACATCTACAACATGACCTGGCAGCGCTACCTCGACGCGAGAGCGACCGACGAGCAGCGCCGACGCCGCGAGCGGGCCAACGCGGAGAAGAAGGCGGGGGCGCTGCGCGTGCAGGCCGCCAAGATGGGCGCCAAGGCCACCAAGGCGGTGGCCGCGCAGAACATGGCCAAGCGAGCCGACAAGCTGATGGCCGGCCTGGACGAGGTCCGGGTGAGCGACAAGGTGGCGAAGATCCGCTTCCCCGAGCCCGCCGCGTGCGGTAAGACCCCGTTGATGGCCGAGGGCCTGACCAAGGTGTACGGGTCTTTGGAAATCTTCACCGGGGTCGACCTCGCCATTGACAAGGGTTCCCGGGTGGTGGTGCTGGGGTTCAACGGCGCCGGCAAGACCACGCTGCTTCGCCTGCTCGCGGGCACCGAGACGCCCGACCTTGGCCAACTCATCCCCGGCCACGGCCTCAAGCTCGGCTACTTCGCCCAGGAGCACGAGACGTTGGACCACAACGCCACCGTGTGGGAGAACATTCGGCACGCTGCCCCGGACACGGATGCCACCCAGCTGCGCAGCCTGCTCGGGGCCTTTTTGTTCAGCGGGGACCAGCTGGAGCAACCCGCGGGCACGCTGTCCGGGGGTGAGAAGACACGCCTCGCGCTGGCCGGTCTGGTGTCCTCGGCCGCCAATGTGCTGCTGCTCGACGAGCCGACGAACAACCTCGACCCGGTGTCCCGGGAGCAGGTGCTCGACGCGTTGCGCAGCTATGCCGGCGCGGTCGTACTGGTCACCCACGATCCGGGGGCCGTCGAGGCGTTGGAGCCGGAGCGGGTGATCCTGCTGCCCGACGGCTCCGAGGACCACTGGTCGGAGGAGTACCTGGAACTCGTGCAGCTCGCCTGAGTGTGTTCGAACCAACTGCGCAGCACCGTGCGAATGAGGGGGTAGACCGTCACGCAGACGGTTGAGGAGATGCCCACTCGCACCGGAGGCGTACGTGATGGAACTGTCCAAGGGAATTCGCATTGCCGGAGAATCACGCACCCAGCTGGCCACAGATCTGAAGGCCCGCTACGAGCGTGGAGCGAGCATCCGCGCACTCGCCGAGACCACCGGTCGGTCCTACGGGTTCGTCCACCAGGTACTCAACGAGGCCGAGGTCACCCTGCGCGGTCGGGGACGCACCAGCAGGCAGGTCAAGGCCAGCTGAGCTGACGCCGCCCTGAGCGTGACGATCCTCAGGTTCAGGGCACACTGATCCGTTGTGGACAACGGATGGATGATGATGCGCGGCGCGATGTTGGCCGCCGAGCCGCGTCGCAAGGTCGGACGGCAGACCGTCAGACGGGTGGTCACCTTCGCCCGGCCGCACCGCCGATCGGTTGTGCTGCTGCTCTTAGTGACGGTCGGCTCAGCGGTGATCGCTGTGGTGACGCCGCTGCTCGCCGGCCGTGTGGTCAACGTCATCATCGGCAAGCAGGGGCTGCGGACGGTGGTGCTCATCGCGGCCGTCATCGCCGCGCTGGCGGTGGTCGACGCCGGGCTCGGTCTGGCGGGACGGTGGCAGGCCTCCCGCATCGGGGAAGGGCTGATCCTCGACCTCCGCCGCGCAGTGTTCTCCCACGTCCAGCGCATGCCCGTGGCGTTCTTCACCCGGACCCGTACCGGCGCGCTGGTGTCCCGGCTGAACAACGACGTCATCGGGGCGCAGCGCGCGTTCACCTCCACC
>JALYVL010000296.1 GCA_030853285.1 Actinomycetota bacterium
GGCCAGGTGCGGCACCACATCGCTGAGCCACGACGACGCAGCCCAGGTGCGCGGATCGCTCACACCAAGTGCGGCCATCGGCACGTCGCTGGCGGCCATCGCGGCCGCACCGGTGGCCAACACCCCTACGGGCGCGGGCAGGCGGAAACCGGCGGCGCGGGCCGCGCTGGTCGCGACGCCAACCGCCAGTCCCGTGCCGATGCCACTGAGCGCGCCCAGCGCCGTGCGCCGGTTGCGCCGCGTGTCCCCCTGGCCCGGGATGTTGGCGCCGAGCATCCCGGTGACGGCGTCCACCGTCTGCTCGGGACTCTCGCTGGTCGGGCGGCCGCGTAGTGCCATGTCCAGGTAGGTCACCGCGTTCAGTGCGGTCACGCCCGCCGCACCGGCAGCCACCCCACGCTTGAAAACTGTGCTGATCACGTTCTGCTCCCTCGGTCGATGACGACCACGATGCACCGGTCCCGACGTACCCGCGCGTTGAGCGGACGTCCGGCTAGGAAACGTACTGCCGCGCAGTCGAACTCCGTTGCATCTCCTCCAGCAGCAGGTATCCCTGCTCCACTTCCGCCGGCACCACGCGACGTTGCACCAGCACCCAGGGCAGTCCCCGTAGCGCATCGAGAAAGCCCTTGAACGACAACATATCCCGAGGAACGGTCCGCGCCAGGAACACGGTCCGCCGCAACGCGCTGCGCCACGGTCGACGCAACCAGGTGAACCACAACGTGTTGCGAATGCCGTGGCGCCGCCGCAGGTGCGGGTCGCGGGCCACGGACGGATGGTGATGGCAGAGCAGCTCGGGAACGTAGGCCATCGACCAGCCCGCGGTGGCCAGGTCCGAGGCGAGCAGCTCCTCCTCGCCGCCGAGCCACAAGCGCGCCGAAAAACCACCCACGGCCTCAAACGCGCTGCGCCGCAGTATCGAAGCCCCGGCGAGGAAGCTCAGCAAGGGGTAGCCGGGCAGCCCGGCGGGGCGGTGCAGCGGTGAGCGACACAGCTCCTCACAGATGGGGTCGTCACGACCGTCGGGCTCGACCAGGATGTGCGCGGTGAGCACGGCCAGCTGCGGGTGGCGATCCAGCAGGTCGGCGGCCCGCGTCAGCGAGCCGGGCTCCCACCAGGTGTCGTCGTCACAGAAGGCGACGTAGGGGGCGTCGACGAGGGCGACGCCGAGGTTGCGTCCGGTGGCACCCAGGTTCATCCCCGGGGTCAGCAGCGTCACCTGCGGGTACCGGGTGCGCACCATCTCCGCGGTGGCGTCCTCGGAGCCGTTGTCCACCACCACCACGGCCGGTGCCTCCGGCAGTTCAATGAGCTTGCCCAGGGTGCGGTCCAATTCGGCGCAGCGGTTGTGGGTGATGACGACGACACCGACGCGCGCCTCACCCATGGCTTGCCTCCAAGCACCGCACCTGGCGCTCCACCTGCACGGGCAACGGCTGCCGCGCCGCCAATGCGGCGGGCAGCAGGCGAGCAAGATCCGCCACAGCCGGCCGCTCCACCCTCAGCGCCTTGGCGGTGCGGGCCAGCGCCACCGGAAACGGGCGACGCAGCCACACCGACAGCAGGGCGTTGCGGGTCTGCAACCGTCGGCGGTGGCCACGCTCCGGTCCGGCTTCCGGATGGTGGTGCGCCACCACGTCATCCACATAGGACAACCCCCACCCTGCGGCGGCGAGATCCTGGGCAAGCACCGTTTCCTCTCCGCAGAAGAAGACGACGGGGTGAAACCCACCGACTTGCAGGTAGGCCCGGCGGCGCACCACCGCACCGCAGGCCAGGAACCCGAGTACCGACGGGCCGGGCAGGTCCGGCTGCTGCCCGAGCGGGCTCTCCGCCATTTCCGGGCAGACCGGGTCGAGCTGTTCCTGCGGCCCGACCAGCAGCCGCGCAGCCAGCAGCCCGAGACGCGGGGTGGCATCGAAGTGGTCGGCGGCACGGCGCAGCGCACCTGGCGCCCACCAGGAGTCGTCGTCGCTGAAGGCCACGTACGGCGTGGCGGCGGCCCGGACGCCGAGGGTGCGCGCGGCCGCCCCGAGGTTGTGTCCGGGGGAAAGCACGGTGACAGCGGGAAAGGTGTCGCGCACCGCATCGGCCGTGCCATCGGCGGAACCGTTGTCCACCACGATGATCGGCGGAGCTTCGGGGAGCGCAGTGAGCTGCGTCAGTGCGCGCAACGCCTGCTCGCGACGGTCCCTGGTCATCATCACGACACTGACGCGAGCACCCATCGAGGTGACGTGCGCGTCCATCAAGCCGGTGGTGCCGACTCGATGTGCACGGCCTTGAGCGCGCTGAGCTCGCCGAGCAGCGCCGGACCGAAACCGGGGCCGGACCCGCTGTCTCGTCGGGGATCGGCCGACCCGCCGGGGGCGCCGCCGAACACGGCGTTGACCTTGACGGTGCCCACCTCCAGCTCGTCGCCCGCGCGCAGGGCGTGGTCCATCCGCGGGGTGAGCACGGTGGCGGCCAAGCCGTACGATCCGGTGCCGGCCAGCCGCAGGCCCTCGTCGAAGTCGTCGACCACGGTGATTGCCGCCACCGGACCGAAGGTCTCCGCGGTGAGCACGGCCATCTCGGGCGTGCACCCGGTGAGCACAGTCGGCGGGTACCAGCTTCCTGCTCGGTCCAGCCGCGCCCCGCCGGTGTGGCACTGTGCGCCGGCGCGGACGGCGGCATCCACTTGTTCGGCCACCACCTGCAGCTGACGTTCGTCCACCATCGGGCCCAGGCCGGCGCCGGGGTCGGTCGGGTCACCCACCACGATGTTTTCCGCGATGGCGAGCAGCTCGCTGAGCACCGCATCGGCCACTTCGCGGTGCAGGTAGACGCGTTCCACCGAGGTGCAGAGCTGTCCGGCGTTGGTGAACGCGCCGGTGGCGATCTGCTGTGCTGCCCAGCGGGGGTTGACGTCGGTATCGACAAGAATGGGGTCCTTACCGCCGTTCTCCAGCAGCACCCGTCCGCCC
>JALYVL010000297.1 GCA_030853285.1 Actinomycetota bacterium
GTGGTAGCCGAGCTTCTCCAGATAGGGCCACATGCCGGCCTTCTCGTAGTAGTCGGTGACCACCTTGGAGCCGGGCGCCATCGAGGTCTTCACCCAGGGCTTGACCGTCAGACCCTTGTCCACCGCGTTGCGGGCGAGCAACGCCGCACCGAGCATCACCGAGGGGTTGGACGTGTTGGTGCAGGACGTGATGGAGGCGATGACGACCGCGCCGTGGTCCAGCTCGGTCTCGGTGCCGTCGTTCATGGTCAACGGCACGAGCTTGTGCGGGCGATCGTCGGACTCGCTCGAACCGTTGGGCTGCTGGCCGCTCGGCTGGGAGTCGCCGACGGTCGAGCCGGGGGCGTCGCTACCGGGAAAGGAGCCCGACTCGTTGTCCGACACCGGCTCGGAGACGTAGTCGACGATCGCCCCTCGGAACTTTTCCTTGCTCTCGGTCAACGCGATGCGGTCCTGGGGGCGCTTGGGTCCGGCGATCGAGGGGACCACAGTGGACAGATCCAGCTCCAGATACTCCGAATAGATGGTCTCACGGGACGGGTCGTGCCACAGCCCCTGCTCCTTCGCGTAGGCCTCGACCAAGGCGAGCTGCTTCGCGGGGCGCCCGGTGAGCTTCAGGTACCTGATGGTCTCGTCGTCGATGGGGAAAATCGCTGCGGTGGAACCGAATTCGGGGCTCATGTTGCCGATGGTGGCGCGGTTGGCCAGCGGCACTGCGGCCACACCCTCGCCGTAGAACTCCACGAACTTGCCGACGACACCGTGCTTGCGCAGCTGCTCGGTGATGGTGAGCACCACGTCGGTCGCGGTGGCCCCGGCAGGGATCTCGCCGCTGAGCTTGAAGCCGACGACACGGGGAATGAGCATGCTCACCGGCTGGCCGAGCATCGCCGCCTCGGCCTCGATGCCACCCACGCCCCAGCCGAGCACGCCCAGGCCGTTCACCATGGTGGTGTGCGAGTCGGTGCCCACGCAGGTGTCCGGGTAGGCGACCCCATCGCGGTCGAACACGACGCGAGCCAAGTGCTCGATGTTCACCTGGTGCACGATGCCGGTGCCCGGCGGGACGACTTTGAAGTCGTCGAACGCACCCTGACCCCAGCGCAGGAACTGGTAGCGCTCGCCGTTGCGCTGGTACTCGAAGTCGACGTTGCGCTCGAAGGCGTCCGGGCTGCCGAAGACGTCTGTGATCACGGAGTGGTCGATGACCAGCTCGGCCGGGGCCAGCGGGTTCACCTTGTCCGGGTCGCCGCCCAGGTCGGTGAAGGCCTCCCGCATGGTGGCCAGGTCGACGATGCAGGGCACGCCGGTGAAGTCCTGCATGATCACGCGCGCCGGCGTGAACTGGATCTCGGTGCTCGGCTCGGCCTCGGGGTCCCACTCGGCCAGTGCACGTACGTGGTCGGCGGTGATGTTCGCGCCGTCCTCGTTGCGCAGCAGGTTCTCCGCCAACACCTTCAGGCTGTAGGGCAGCTTTTCCGTGCCGGGCACGGCCGAGAGTCGGTACACCTCGTAAGAGGAGTCACCGACCTCCAGGTTCCCGTGAGCGCCGAAGGAGTCCAAGCTGTCGGTCACGTCTGCTCCACTCGTCGATGAGATCGGTTCCCTAGGCGATTGTCGCCTATCCTGCGCTGTTTCGCCGCGACCAAAGTCTAACAGTACGCACGTTCTTTTTGCTAGAAGGTAGCGTCCGGGCATGGCCATTGATCCTGAACTTGCCGGTTTGCTCGCTGCAGTTCCGCTGCCGGACTTCGGCGGCGCCGACCTGGATCCGCTCGCCATGCGACAAGGCATGGAGGACGTCGCCGCGATGATCCCGGTGAACATCGAGGTGGAGCACATCGAAGACTCGGTGGCCGACGGTGTCCCGGTCCGGATCTACCGCCCGGCATCGGAGACGCCGCTGCCCATCGTGGTGTTCATCCACGGTGGCGGCTTCGTAGTGGGCAGCGTGCGGACCCACGACGCGCTGGCACGCCGGATCGCCGGCGACGCCGGCGCGCTGGTCGTCTCCGTGGACTACCGCCTGGCCCCCGAGCATCCCTTTCCTGCCGCCGTCGAGGACTGCTGGACGGCCCTGCAGTGGGTGGGCGACCATGCCGCGGAGCTGGGTGGGGAACCGGGCAGGCTTGCGGTCGCAGGGGACAGTGCCGGCGGGAACCTGGCTGCAGTACTCACCCACCTGGCGCGCGATGCCGGTGGGCCGGCGTTGGAGTTCCAGCTGCTGTTTTACCCCGTCACCAGCGAGCACCACAACTGGCCGAGCATCACCGAGAATGCCGAGGCGCCGGTGCTGACCAAGCGCGCGATCGAGTACTTTGCCGCTCAGTACGGCGGGGACGGCACGGAGGCTTCAGTGCGCTCGGCCCCGGCGCTGGCGGAGAGCTTCACCGGCCTACCCCCCGCGCTGGTCGCCACCGCCGGGTACGACCCACTGCGTGATGACGGTGAGGCCTACGCGGCGCTGCTCGAGCGCGACGGCGTCCCGGTGACGATGCGGCGGTTCGAGGACATGGTGCACGGCTTCGCCTCGTTCGACGGGGTGGTTCCGGCGACCACCGCCGCCGTGGACGAGTGCCTGGCAGTGCTGCGGGAGGCGCTGCACAGCTGAGGCCTCGGCCGGCGTCAGTCGTTCCTCGGCCCGCGTACTCGGACACCAGGGGCCTCCTTGTCGTGCGCCGTGAGTACACCCCAGCATCCGCCGGGGCTCGCACCGAGGGGCGGAGGCCTGCTCCTTCATCGCATCGTCGGCCACTGTGGGTCTTACGACGAGCGCGGGCGAGTTCGATAACCCGATACCTGTGAGCCGCGGCGCTGTCCATCACGCCACCGAGTGCAGCTCGAAGCGCAGGCCGAGGGCGTTGGTGACCTTGAGGATGGTCGACCAGGTCGGGTTGCCGTCGGCGGAGGCTTCGAGCGTGGTCTCCCGGCAGCCCGCGACATCCCCGAGGTCGTCGAGGTAGTCGG
>JALYVL010000298.1 GCA_030853285.1 Actinomycetota bacterium
GCTGCAGGACCTCACCGAGTGGCTCGGCGAGCTGATCCGAGGGGTGGACTCCAGCCTGCTGGACGAGTGGGAGCACCTCCAGAACCCCGGCGAGATCCCCGTCGTGCCTTCCGCCGACGAGGCGGTGCGGCCTATCAGCGCGAACACCCGGTCGTTCCGCGTGCTGGTGCGCAACGCCCTGTTTCGTCGCGTGCAGCTGGCGGCGCGGGGACGGTGGGATGAGCTGGACGAGCTTGATCCGGACGTGGACTGGGAGGCGTCATTGGCGGACTACTTCAGCGAGCACGACGAGATCGGCACCGGCCCGGACGCGCGCGGCCCCCAGCTGTTCCAGGTCGAACAGGCGCCCGGGGTGTGGCGGGTGCGCCAGGTGCTGGCCGACCCGGCGGAGGACCACGACTGGGCAGTGCGGGCCGAGGTGGACCTGGCCGCGTCCGACGAGGCGGGCGAGGTGGTACTGGCCGTGACGGGGGTGCAACGGATGTGAGCGTCACCGAGGCGCTTGGCTTCGTCACCGGCGCGCTGTGCGTGTGGCTGGCGACCCGGCAGAACGTGTGGACGTTCCCGGTGGGCATCGCCAACAACATCGCATTCGTGGCCCTGTTCGCGCCGTCCGGGCTCTACGCGGATGCCGCGCTGCAGCTGGTTTACCTGGTCCTCGGGGCGCTGGGTTGGCGGTGGTGGGTGCGCCGTGGCCCGGACCACAGCGTGGTGCGCCCTACGGAGACCCCGCGCGCCGCCTGGCCGTGGCTCGCCGGCGGGCTGGCGCTGGGCACCGCGGGACTGTGGTGGCTGCTCGCCAGCCAGACCGACTCCACGGTCCCCGGCTACGACGCGCTCACCACCGCGCTGAGCTTGGTCGCGCAGGTGATGCTCAACCGCAAGTGGGTGCAGAACTGGTGGGTGTGGATCACCGCCGACGTCATCTACGTGGGGTTGTACGCCTACAAGGATCTTTGGCTCACCGCCGCGCTCTACCTCGGCTTTATCGCGCTGTGCGGGTACGGACGGCGCCAGTGGCGGGCCGCGCAGGCTCGGGAAGCACAGGTCGGGGTTGCGGCATGATCCGGTACGAGCACGGGCTGGTGATGGGTAAGTTCTACCCGCTGCACGCCGGGCACTCCGCGTTGATCAGGGCCGCATCGCGGCAGTGCCGTCGGGTGAGTGTGCAGGTGCACGGCGCCAGCGTCGAGACGATTCCCGTAGCCGTTCGGGCCGACTGGGTGAGCGAGGAGCACCCCGAGGTGGGAGTGCGCACCGTCCTCGACGACGCCCCCGTCGACTTCGACTCCCCCGCCGCCTGGGCCTACCACGTCGCCACCATCCGCTCGTTGCTCGACACCCCGGTGGATGCGGTGTTCACCTCCGACGCCTACGGGGCCGAGCTGGCCGCAAGGTTGGGCGCGCACTGGGTACAGGTGGACGGCGGGCGCCGAGCCGGCCCGGTCTCGGGTACTGCGGTGCGAGCCGACGTCGCGGGGCATTGGTGGGCGCTGGGGCCGGCTGCCCGGTCGTGGCTCACCCGCCGCGTCGTGGTCCTGGGCGCCGAGTCCACCGGCAGCACCACGCTGGCCCGCGACCTGGCCCGGGCCCTGGGCACGCTGTGGGTGCCAGAGTTCGGGCGGGAGTGGTCCCTGCGCCGTCCGGGTGGGCTCAGCGCGGCCTGGCACGCGTGCGAGTTCGACCTCGTCGCCGCCGAGCAGGCCAGGACCGAGGACGAGGCTGCCCGACGGGTGCCGCGCCCGGTGCTGGTGTGCGACACCGACGTGCTGGCCACCACGGTGTGGCACGAGCGTTACGTCGGGTACCCCAGCGCCACCGTCGCTGCTCTCGCTGCCGCGCGGGTGCCCGCGTTGTACTTGCTCACCGGTGCGGAGATCCCCTTCGTCGACGACGGGCTGCGCGACGGTGAGCACCTGCGCCACACCATGCACGCCCGTTTCCGCGAGGTGCTCGACGCCCAGCCTGCGCCGTGGGTCGAAGTCAGCGGCTCCCGAGCGCATCGGCTTGCTACCGCTGTCGACGCCGTCCAGGCACTGTTGGACCAAGGCTGGGGCCTGGCCGCACCGCTCACCGAACCCACCGTCTTGGAACACACTCTGCTGGAGGTCTTTCCGTGACCACTCCGTCCGACCCGATGGGCCACGTGTCGGCTGCTCCCACCCTGCCGGGTGCCGGCGCCCACCGCGACGAGGTGGCGCTGAGCGTTGCCGAGCTCTACGGCGGCCAGGCGCCGACCGCATCTCCTGCCGCCTCCGCCCTGGACGAGAAGCTGCGTCAGGCCTACTTCTGGGTGGCCAACCACGCGATCATCAGCCCGCACTACGACCTCGAGTTCGACGACCCCGACGCCGGCGCCTCGGCCACCTACCGTCTCGGTGACTCCCGCGCCGAGGTGCACCTGCCGTCCGGGCAGTCCTACTCCAGCTACGTCCTGCTGCCGCTGCTGACCTTCGCCGTACGCGGTCGCTGCCTGCTGGTGGGCGGCCCGGGGCGCGGTAAGACGGCCAGCGCGCTGCTGATGGGGGTGCTCGCCGGGTACCCGGTGCGTGATGTGCGCCGCGCGATGCAGCACGGGCACCCGCAGCTCACCGTGGCCGACCTGTTCGGCACCCCGCTGCCGCGGGACCTGGTCAGTGCCGAGCGACTGTCCGATGTGGACGTGGCCTGGCGCTCGTGGCTGGGGATGCGGGTGAAGATCGTCGACGAGTACAACCGCATCCCCACCCGCACCCAGGCCGCGCTGCTGACCCTGCTCGCCGACGGGTACGTCGAGGTGTTCGACCAGGTCTACGAGACCGGGGACTCCGCGTGGTACCTCACCGCCAACGATGATGCCGGGGGCGGGACCTATCAGGTGGTCGAGGCGTTGAAGGACCGCATCGACGTGGTGGTGCAGGCTTTGCCGTTCAACAACCGATTCCTGGGGCAGCTGGTAGCCCGGGCCGAGCAGCGGGTGCGACC
>JALYVL010000299.1 GCA_030853285.1 Actinomycetota bacterium
GGCCAGCATCTCTCGGCGCAACCGGCGGAACGCCGATGACGGGCTCTCGCCCACTTCGGACTCGTCTCGCCCCAGTCGCTCCCACGCGGTGTTGTTGCGGTGCTGGGTCAACCGGCGCAGCACTTCGGCCGCCTGCTCGGACACCGGCGGATCGCTCTCCACCAGCTCGTCCAAGCGCGCCACCGCAGCCGTCGCGGCGTCGTGCTGGGCAGCAGCCTCCGCGAGGGCGTCCGCGTGCACCTCGGCGTCGTCCTGCACCCCGAGTTGCGCGATCACCCACGGCAGGGTCAGCCCGTTGAGCAGCAGCGTGCCGATGACCACCACGAAGGTGAGGAACAGGATCTCCGCGCGCGCGGGGAACGCGGGACCGGCGCTGACGGTCAGCGGGATGGCGAACGCGGCCGCGAGCGACACCACCCCGCGCATTCCCGCCCAGGCCACCACCAGCGCTCCCCGGGCGGACGGCGGATTCTCGCGGGAGAGCAGCCGCGGCAGCAGCGCCATCGGCATGACCCAGAGCATCCGCACCGCCACCACCGTGGCCAGTACCGCCACCGAGGCCACCGCCAGCGAGCCGACGCTGTGCCCGCGCAGGCCCGACAGCACCGTCGGTAGCTGTAGTCCGATCAACAAGAACACGAACGACTCGAGCACCACGTCCGCGGCCTTCCACACCGCCGTGTCCTGCAGGCGGGTGGCGTAGCCGCTGCGCACCGAACGGTTGCCGAGGAACAATCCGGCGACGACGACGGCGAGCACCCCGGAGCCGTGCAGCTCCTCCGCGGTGAGGTACGCCAGGAATGGGACGACCAGCCCGATGGCGCTCTCCAGCACGGGGTCGTCGAGGCGCTTGCGGATCTTGGACACCACGAACCCGACCACCAGCCCGACCAGTACCCCACCGGTGGCGGCCAGCGCGAACGTCGCCGCCCCACTGAGCAGGCTCGCGCCGGTACCCACGGCGGCCGCGAGGGCCACGCGGTAGGCGGTGAGCGCTGTCGCGTCGTTCAGCAGACTCTCCCCGCTGAGCAGTGTCATGATCCGTCTGGGCAAGCCGAGCCTGCGCCCTACGGCGGTCGCGGAGACCGCATCGGGCGGCGCGACCACGGCACCGAGCACCAGAGCAGCAGTGAACGGCAGCTGCGGCAACACCAGCCAGGCCACCCATGCGACCACCGCCGTCGTCACCAACGGCAGGACGACGGCGAGCAACCCGATGGAACGCAGGTTGTCCCGCAGTCCGCTGTAGGAACTCTCCAACGCCGCCGAGTACAGCAGGGGAGGTAGTACGGCGAACAGGACGAGCTGGGGATCGAGCTGCACCGTCCGTAAGCCCGGCAACAGCGATGCGGCCAGCCCCACCACCACCAGCAGCAGCGGCGAGGAAAGCCCACGGTGCCGCGCCGCCCCCGCCACCAGCAGCGCGAGCAGCACCACGCCCAGCAGCAGTCCGTTCACCATGCCTCCTGTCCTCTGTCGCATCCCTCTGGGCAAGAATGGCCCTTGATGAGACGCAAAACAGCACCGAAACCTTCCCGCGGCTGCGCTGAGCTGGACGCAGCAAGCGAGCTGGATCCAGCGCCGATCACGCCGGCGGGCTGTCAGGAGTGCCTGGAGCTGGGCGTGGAGACCTGGACGAACTTGCGGCTGTGCGTGGCGTGCGGGCACGTCGGCTGCTGCGACTCCAGCCAGTACCGCCACGCCACAGGCCACTACGAGTCCAGTCAGCACCCGGTGATGCGCTCGTTCGAGCCGGGCGAGACCTGGCGCTGGTGTTTCGTGCACAATCGCATCGGCTGAGGCGATTCGTCGAAATGTTAGCGGCGTCACGATTCGACGCCGATATGGTGCTCACCGCGGCACGCATTGTTACCTTGGGTTACTGCATGCCGCCAACCAATACGGGAACGACCCCACACGCCGCTGTTGATGCGGCGAGTTCGGGATCCCCGGATGGTCTCGAGTTTCGCTGTCCCGGCGTCGCCGATGGCGTACGCATGTGGGAGATCGCTCGCGACTCGCAGGTGCTCGACCTCAACTCGTCCTACGCCTACGTGCTGTGGTGCCGGGACTTCGCCGCCACCTCGATGGTGGCCGTCGATACCGGACGCGTCGTCGGCTTCATCAGCGGCTACGTACGCCCCCAGCGCGCGGACACGCTGTTCGTCTGGCAGGTGGCGGTGGACGCTCGCGAGCGAGGCCGGGGTGTGGCCGGGCGCATGCTCGACCGGCTGCTCGACCGCGTGAGACCCGACGGGGTGACGCGGTTGGAGACCACGATCAGCCCGGACAACACCGCGTCGCAGGCGTTGTTCACCGCACTCGCGCGCCGACGCGCTACCAGCATCACCAAGCACGACCTGTTCGCACCCGAACACTTTCCGGACAGCCACGAAGCCGAGGAGCTCTATCTCATCGGCCACGACGACGGAGGACCACAGTGACATTGACCTTTGCGCCCGACATTTTCGAGAGCCTCGAGTCCGATGTGCGTAGTTACAGTCGCAGCTGGCCCGCAGTGTTCGACACCGCCCAAGGCTCGTGGATGCGTACCGCCGACGGGAAGGAGTACCTCGACTTCTTCGCCGGCGCCGGCGCGCTGAACTACGGGCACAACCACCCCGTGCTGAAGAAGGCGCTGATCGACTACCTCAACCGCGACGGCGTGACCCACGGGCTGGACATGTCCACCGTCGCCAAGGGCGAGTTCCTGGAGCGCTTCCAGGAGACCATCCTGAAGCCGCGCGGCCTGGACTACAAGGTGCAGTTTCCCGGCCCCACCGGCGCCAACACCGTGGAGGCCGCGCTGAAGCTGGCCCGCAAGGTGACCGGTCGCGAGTCGATCATCAATTTCACCAACGCGTTTCACGGGATGACCCTGGGTGCGCTGTCGGTGACGGGTAACTCCATGAAGCGCGGCGGCGCCGGCATTCCGCTGGTGCACTCCACGCCCA
>JALYVL010000300.1 GCA_030853285.1 Actinomycetota bacterium
GTACGGATCTCCTCCCCCGCAGCGAACTGCACGACCAGGTCGAGCTCGCCCACCGTCACCGTCATCTCGCGCTCGGCGCGCAGGCGCATCTCGATCCACTCGTTCTCTACGTTCCACAAGGCCACGTGCGCGAACGCGGCAACGTCGAAATCGGCCCTCAGCTCGCGGTTGAGCACATGCAGCACGTTGCGGTTGAACTCGGCGGTGATCCCCGCGGCGTCGTCGTAGGCCGGGACCAGCACCGACGGCGACGTCACCAAACCCACCCCGAGCAACAAGTGCTCACCCGGCACGAGCACAGCGCGGATTCGGGCGAGGAACTCGGCGCGCTCGGCGGGGATGAGGTTGCCGAGGGTGCCGCCGAGGAAGGCCACCATCCGATGGTCCCCACCGGGCAGTTTGTCGAGGTCACGGGTGAAGTCGCCGACCACGCCGTGCACCGCGATCTCCGGGTAGTCCTGCGCCACCTGGCGGGCGGCGGCCTCGAGCGCGGACCGGGACACGTCCTGTGGGACGTAACGCCTGAGGTGACCAGCCGCGCGCAGGGCATCCAGCAAGAGTCGGGTTTTCGCTGACGAGCCCGAGCCCAGCTCCACCAGCGTGTCCGCACCGCTGATCACCGCGATGTCGGCGGTGTGAGCCTGCAGCAACGCCCGTTCGGTCCGGGTCGGGTAGTACTCGGGCAGCTCGGTGATCTGCTCGAAGAGCTCACTGCCTCTGGCGTCGTAGAACCACTTGGGCGCCAACCACTTCTCCTGCGCGGTGAGCCCCGCGCGGGCGTCCGCCCGGAGCGCCTGCCCGGCGGCGTCGGCAGAGAGGTGCACATCCAGCGTCGGCACGGTCATCGGGGCTCCAATGCGGTCACAGTGACGTTGCCGGGACGGGCAGTCACCAGGGAGTGGTCGGGCACGGACTGCCACGCGGGGTCGTCGTCGTAAGGCTCGGACGCGACCACTACCAAGTTGTGTCCCTCGAGGTCGTCCGCCACGAGATAGGACAACGAGTGCTCCCACGCGGTGGCCACGATCTGCTCACCGTTGGACAGCAGCAGATTGAGTCGCGATGCCGGCGCTGCCGCCGCCACCTCACACGCGAGTTCTGCCAATGCCCGTGTCGGCTCGTTGCGCCGCAGCCGGTTGCGCAGCAGTGCCCACAGCAGCGCGGAGTCGGTGGGCGCGTCCATGGTCATCAGGTCGGTCACCGGGAGCTGCTGCGCCAGGGTTGCGACCGCGTGCGGCCACCCCCGCACCACCCCGTTGTGGCTGAACGCCCATTGTCCGTCGGTGAACGGGGCGGCCGCGGTGGAGACCACGGGCATGCCCACCGTCGCCGAGCGGACGGCGGCCAGCACCGCTTGGGAGCGCACCGAACCCAACGTCTGCACACCGGCGCTGTCTGTCCACATCGGAGCGTCACTGCGGTAGCGTGCTGTTTTGGCGCCGTTCCACCACGCCGCGCCGTAACCATCGGCGTTGATGGTGCCGCCGCCGCGCATGTCCCGCGGCGCCCAGGACTGCGTTTGCAGGGAGTGCGGTCCCCGGGTGACCAGCTCCCCCACGGAGCAGGACGGCCCCAGATACGCGAGGTGTCGACACACCGAGGCGCTCAGCCCCGCTCGGCGACGGTCAGGTCACGGGCGCACCGGAAACCCGCGAAGATCTGGCGGCGGATGGGATGGTCCCAGTTGCGGAAGGTACTGCGCGCCAACACCTCGTCGGCCCCGAAGGATCCCCCGCGCAACATCCGGTAGTCCCCGCCGAAAAACACCTGCGAGTACTCCGCGTAGGGAAAGACCTCGAAGCCCGGGTACGGGTGAAACCCGGAGTCACACCACTCCCACACATCGCCGATGAGCTGGTGGACCCCCGTCGCCGACGCACCCGCGGGGTAGGCCCCGACAGCGGCGGGCTGTAGATGGCGCTGCCCAAGGTTCGCGTGCTCGGCGGTCGGATCCTCATCGCCCCAGGGATATCGTCTGCTGCGCCCCGAGGGCGGGTCGTACCGCGCCGCCTTCTCCCACTCGGCCTCGGTCGGGAGGCGCCTGCCCGCCCAGCGCGCGTAAGCCTGCGCCTCGTGGAAGCAGACGTGCATCACCGGCTCCGCGTCCGGCACCGGCTCACGGACGCCGAAGCGGCGGCGCCACCACCGTCCGTCGGTGTCTTGTTGCCAGAACTGGGGGGCGCGCAACCCGGCCTGCTGCCGGTGCGCCCATCCGGCGGTGCTCCACAGCTCGGCCCGCTGGTATCCAGCCTCGGCGATGAAGCACTGGTACTGGGCGTTGGTCACCGGTGTGGTGTCGATGGCATAGGCCGGCAGATACACCGGGTGCGCGGAGCGTTCGTTGTCCAGCGCCCACGGTTCGGTGTCGGTCCCCATCGTGAACTCTCCTGCCGGGATCACCGCCTCGGCGGGCAGTGCCGTCCCGCGCTGCGGGCTCGGCGCCGCGCTGAGCGCGGGGCCGCCGGTGCGCAACTGGTGGGTGGCGAGCATGGTCTCGGCGTGCTGTTGCTCGTGCTGGGCGATCATCCCGAAGGCGAAGGCGTTCTCCTGCAGTCGATCTCCGCTGAGCGCGGCGGAGTCAAGGACGTCGAGCACCTTTTCCCGGACCGTGCTGACGTAGCCTCTCGCCTCCATCGGACTGAGCAACGGCAAGGACGGGCGGCTGGCCCTGGAATGTTGGAAGGCGTCGTAGAGCTGGTCGATGTCCTCCCGCACGGGGGCTCGCCCGCCGACATCGCGCACCAACCACAGCTCTTCTTGGTTCCCGATGTGGGCGAGGTCCCACACCAATGGGCTCATCAGCGGTGAGTGCTGCGCGGTCAAGTCGCCCTCGTCGAGCGTGGTCAGCGCGGTGGTGCGGGTCCGACTGCGCAGCAACGTCTCGGCCGCCCGGGTTCGGAGCTGCTCGGTCTGCTGGCTCATTTGTCTTCCTCCGTCGGGGTGTGTCCAGC
>JALYVL010000301.1 GCA_030853285.1 Actinomycetota bacterium
CAGCGACATCGCCGCCGAGTACTACATCTCCTTCCTGCTCGACCGCACCAACCGCACCTTCCTTGCGATGTGCTCCGTCGAGGGTGGCGTCGAGATCGAGGTCACCGCCGTGGAGAAGCCCGAGGCCCTGGCCAAGGTCCCCGTGGACGCCAACACCGGTGTCGACCTCGCGCTCGCGCGCAGCATCGCCGAGCAGGGCGGACTACCCGCCGAGGTGCTGGACTCCGCCGCCGAGTGCATCACCAAGCTCTGGGACGTCTTCGTCAAGGAGGACGCGCTGCTCGTCGAGGTCAACCCCCTCGTCCGTACGCCCGACGACCGCATCCTCGCACTGGACGGCAAGGTCACCCTGGACGCGAACGCGGACTTCCGCCACGAAGACCACGCTGACCTCGAAGACAAGAGCGCCGCGGACCCCTTGGAGGCCAAGGCCAAGGCCAAGGGCCTGAACTACGTCAAACTCGACGGTGAGGTCGGCATCATCGGCAACGGTGCCGGGCTCGTGATGTCCACATTGGACGTCGTCGCCTACGCCGGGGAGAACTTCGGCGGCGTCAAGCCCGCCAACTTCCTGGACATCGGCGGCGGCGCCTCGGCTGAGGTGATGGCCGACGGCCTCGACGTGATCCTCGGCGACGAGAGCGTGCGCAGCGTGTTCGTCAACGTGTTCGGCGGTATCACGTCGTGTGACGCGGTGGCCAACGGCATCGTGGCTGCGCTGCAGATGCTCGGTGACGCGGCCACCAAGCCGCTGGTCGTCCGGCTGGACGGCAACAACGTCGAAGAGGGTCGCCGCATCCTCGACGAGGCCGCGCACCCCTTGGTGCAGCAGGCCGACACCATGGACGGCGCGGCCAGCAAGGCTGCCGAGCTCGCGGCCGCGAAGTAAGAGGAGCATCAGTAATGGCTATCTTTTTGACCAAGGAAAGCAAGGTCATCGTGCAGGGCATCACCGGCGGTGAGGGCACCAAGCACACCCGTCGCATGGTGGCCTCGGGCACCAACATCGTCGGTGGCGTCAACCCGCGCAAGGCAGGCAGCGACGTCGACGGCATCCCGGTGTTCGCGACCGTCGCCGAGGCCATGAAGGAGACCGGCGCCGACGTCAGCGTGATCTTCGTGCCGCCTGCCTTCGCCAAGGCCGCCGTGATCGAGGCCATCGACGCCGAGATCGGGCTCGCGGTGGTCATCACCGAGGGCATCGCCGTGCACGACTCCGCCGGCTTCTGGGCCTACAACGTGGAGAAGGGGCAGAAGACGCGCATTCTCGGCCCCAACTGCCCGGGACTGATCAGCCCCGAGGCGTCGAACGCGGGCATCATCCCGGCCAACATCACCGGTCCAGGCAAGGTGGGCTTGGTCAGCAAGTCCGGCACCTTGACGTACCAGATGATGTACGAGCTGCGGGACTACGGCTTCTCCACCGCCGTCGGCATCGGTGGCGATCCGGTGATCGGGACAACCCACATCGACTGCCTGCAGGCTTTCGAGGACGATCCGGACACGGCGGCGATCGTGATGATCGGGGAGATCGGGGGCGACGCCGAGGAGCGGGCCGCCGACTACATCAAGGAGCACATCACCAAGCCGGTGGTCGGGTACGTCGCCGGTTTCACCGCACCCGAGGGCAAGACCATGGGCCACGCAGGTGCCATTGTCTCCGGTTCTTCGGGTACCGCGCAGGCCAAGCAGGACGCCCTTGAGGCCGCCGGGGTCAAGGTCGGCAAGACTCCGTCCGCGACGGCCGACCTCATGCGCGAGATCATGAAGTCGCTCTAATTTGTGCGCGCTTGCCGGGCCGTTTCCTCTGCTGGGACGGCCCGGTGGTGTCTCGACCCACGATCAAGGGCCCATCCGATACCGTTGGCCGCAACCATGCGCCGAGAAGACACTGGAGATGTGATGACCTACATGCCAACCGGGCCCGGTCCTGATGGCCCTGGACCTTCTGGTGGTTCCCAGCGCACCGACGCTGGCTCGGGTGCGAGCCAGACGGGTTCCGCGGAGGACAACGGCCTCGGTCGAGTCCTCAGTCTGGTCGCTGCCGGGCTGGGCGTTCTGATCCTGTTGCTCGGCTTCACGCCGTTCGCCAAGATCGGCAGCTTTTCCTCATCGGGCTACACCGTTGACGGTCCAAGTTACAACTTCTTCGAGAGCAGTGAGCCCTCCATTGCCCTGTTGCTGGCCGCTGGACTGATTGCAGCCGTAGGTCTCCTGCCCAAGCAGTCCAGGGCCATAGGCGTTGCGGCTGCCGTGGCCGTCAGTGGCTTCGTGTACTTGGTCTTGGAGGTCATCGCTGTGGCCACGGCCAGCGGCCGCAGCCTCCAGTGGGGCGCCTACATCGAGTTGTTGCTGGGGCTCGTGCTCACCGCGGCTTTGGTCGGCGCCATGCTGATGGACGCTGGGATTATCTCGCCGTCGGCGGGCAAGTCCGGACAGCAGCAGAGCGCGTCCGGCGGGGCGGCCGCGCAGTACGGTCAGCAGCAGCCCGGTGGGCCATATGGGCAGCAGTCCAACTCGCCGTACGGGCAGCAGGGTGCGTCGCAGTATGGGGCGATCCAGGAGCAGCCGGGTGGCTACGGACAGGGAGCTCCGGCTGCGCCGGTGCAGCAGGGAGCGGGCTACTACGGCGCCCAAGAGACGCCGCAACCGTACGGACAGCAGCCTCAAGAGCAGTCCTACGGTCAGCAGCATAGCTATGGCCAGCAGCCGCAGGAACAGTCCTACGGTCAGGAGCAGCCTTACGGGCAGCCGCAGTCCTACGGGCAGCCGCAGGAGCAGTCCTACGGTCAGCAGCAGGGTTATGGCCAGCAGCCGCAGGAACAGCCGAGCTGGCAGCAGCCCACCCCCGAACAGGGCGAGTCGTCGAGCTCCTACAGTCCGCCCACGCAGGCTTTCGGCAGCCACGCAGCGGAGGACGAGACCACCGTGCATCCCAGGGAG
>JALYVL010000302.1 GCA_030853285.1 Actinomycetota bacterium
CGATCGTGCTGATCGCGGTATTCCTGCTGGTGCAGGCGGTTCCGGCCTTGCGTGCCAACCACGCCAGCTTCTTGACCTCCGACGACTTCGTGGTCAGCGACGTCACCAAGCTGCAGTTCGGCATCCGCAGCCTGCTCGTCGTCACGGTGCTCAGCTCCGTCGTGGCGCTGGTCATCGCGGTCCCGATTGCCATCGGGGTCGCGCTGTTCGTCACCCAGTACGCCAGGCCACGGTTCGCGAAGCTGTTCGGCTCCGTGGTCGACCTGCTCGCCGCGGTCCCCTCGATCATCTTCGGGCTGTGGGGCATCCTCGTGCTGGCGCCGGTGATCACCCCGGTGGCCGAGTTCCTGAACCGTAACCTCGGGTGGTTCTTCCTGTTCAAGACGGGCAACGTGTCGGTCTCCGGCGGCGGCACCATCTTCACCGCAGGCATCGTGCTGGCGGTCATGATTCTGCCGATCATCACGGCAGTGACCCGCGAGGTGTACCGCCAGACCCCGCGGGCGCAGATCGAGGCGGCGCAGGCCCTGGGGGCCACCAAGTGGGAGGTCATTCGGATGACGGTGCTGCCCTTCGGCCGCAGCGGCGCCATCGCTGCCTCGATGCTCGGCCTCGGCCGCGCCCTCGGCGAGACCGTCGCCGTCCTCATCATCTTGCGGTCCTCCAGCCAAGGCGCCTCGGTCAGCGTCTTCGACGGCGGGTTCACCTTCGCCTCCAAAATCGCCTCGGCGGCGGCGGAGTTCAGCCAGCCGCTGTCCACCGGCGCCTACATCGCGGCCGGTTTCGTCCTGTTCGTACTCACCTTCGTGGTCAACGCCATTGCCCGCGCAGTCGCCGGTGGAAAGGTCAACGGATGAGCGAGCGGAGCGACGTGGGGGTGTCCCAGTGAGCGTCAGTTCATTGCAGCGGCCGCTGGTCCAGCCGGCGTTCACGTCGATCAGCGGCACCCGTAAGGCCAAGAACTCCGTAGCCGGGGTGTTGGTGACCGCAGCATTTCTGATCGCGGTCCTCCCGCTGCTGTGGGTGCTCTACACCGTCATCCAACGCGGCTACAAGGCGGTGATCGTCTCCAACTGGTGGTCGCACTCGCAGCGGGGCATCTTGCCGGACGACTTCGGCGGCGGCATCTACCACGCCCTCTACGGCACCATCGTCCAAGGCCTGATTGCGTCCGTGGTGTCCGTGCCGGTGGGGATCCTGGTCGCGATCTACCTGGTGGAGTACGGCCGCGGTGCGCTGGCGAAGACGACGACGTTCATGGTGGATGTGCTCTCCGGTATCCCCTCCATAGTGGCGGCGCTGTTCGTGTTCAGCGTATGGATCACCACCTTCGGCTTCAGCCAGAGTGCATTCGCCGTGTCGCTGGCGTTGATCCTGCTGATGCTGCCCGTGGTGATCCGCTCGGCGGAGGAGATGCTGCGCCTGGTCCCCGACGAGCTGCGCGAGGCGTCGTACGCGCTGGGAGTGTCCCGGTCCACGACGATTTTGCGGGTGGTGCTGCCCTGCGCGGTGTCCGGCATCATCAGCGGCATCCTGCTCGCGGTGGCGCGGGTGATGGGGGAGACCGCCCCGGTGCTGGTGCTCGTCGGTTACACCACCTCCATCAACACCGACGTCTTCCACGACAACATGGCCTCGCTGCCGTTGGTGATCTACAACGAGCTGACCAACCCCACGGCCGCCGGGCAGCAGCGGGTGTGGGGCGCTGCCCTCACGCTCATCCTCCTCATCGCGGTCCTCAACCTGCTGGCCGCCGTGGTGGCACGCGTGGCCGCACCCAAGACATAGGTAGGTAACCC
Source organism: Actinomycetota bacterium (assembly GCA_030853285.1). GTDB lineage: Bacteria > Actinomycetota > Actinomycetes > Mycobacteriales > Mycobacteriaceae > X156. The sequence goes on from JALYVL010000302.1 coordinate 1,800, forward strand.
GACATGGCGAAACGTCTGGACCTCAAGGACGTCAACATCTACTACGGCAAGTTTCACGCCGTCAGCTCGGTGGACCTGGCCGTGCCCCCCCGCAGCGTGACGGCGTTCATCGGACCGTCCGGGTGCGGCAAGTCCACCGTGTTGCGCACGCTGAACCGGATGCACGAGGTGATCCCCGGCGCCCGCGTCGATGGCAGCGTGCTGCTCGACGGCGAGGACATCTACGGCGCCTCGGTGGACCCGGTCGCCGTGCGCCGCACCATCGGCATGGTGTTCCAGCGCCCCAACCCGTTTCCGACCATGAATATCCGGGACAACGTCGTGGCCGGGCTGAAGCTGCAGGGCGTCAAGGGCAAGAGCAAGCTCGACGAGATCGCCGAACGCTCACTGCGGGCGGCGAACCTCTGGACCGAGGTGAAGGACCGCCTGGACAAGCCCGGCGGTGGACTTTCCGGCGGTCAGCAGCAGCGGTTGTGCATCGCCAGGGCCATCGCCGTGCAGCCCGACGTGTTGTTGATGGACGAGCCGTGCTCCGCGCTGGACCCCATCTCCACACTGGCGATCGAGGACCTCATCACCGAGCTGAAGCAGGACTTCACCATCGTCATCGTCACGCACAACATGCAGCAGGCTGCGCGGGTCAGTGACCAGACGGCGTTCTTCAACCTCGCCGGGGTCGGTCAGCCGGGGCGTCTGGTGGAGGTGGCCGACACCGAGGTCATCTTCTCCAATCCCGTGGAAAAGGCCACGGAGGACTACATCTCCGGGCGCTTCGGCTGAACGGCTCCGCGGCAAGGCCGTTCTGTGTGCCTACTGATCGAAGGAAAGCTCGGTGGCGCGCCGAGGCATCAGCAGCACGGCGCCGACCATCAACGCCGCCACCACGGCCAGTGCCACCAGCACGTAGTGGGTGGCGTCGCTGAGCGCCAGGCGGACGAACTCGTGGACGGCTGGCGGCGCAGTGGAGCCACGCTCCAGGATCGCGCTGGTGCCGTTGGCGTTGGTCGGGAGCGCGAGGCCCCCTGGCGCCACGGCGTAGCGGTGGCTCAGTACGGCGTTGGCCACTGCGCCGAGTACCGCCACCCCGACGGCGCTGCCCAGGGAGCGGCTGAACATGTTGGTGC
>JALYVL010000303.1 GCA_030853285.1 Actinomycetota bacterium
CTGCACCATCGACGGTTGCACACCACCAGCGTTGCTTGACGTCGTTGCCGAAGCGGTTCACGAGGTCGGAGGAGGACTCGGTGGTGGCTCCGAAGCGGCACGGCTGCTCGCCGGGCAGCACGGCCACACCAGACAGGCCGCACTACAGCATGCGGATGGGTGGACCGTCGGGGCGATGGCGACAGACGACGGGACGCTGGGTGTTTTGAGCACCGATGCAATGGCGGACGCCGCCACGCTGCTCAGTGCGCTGAACGGCGCAGAGCCAGCGAGCTCTACCGTGCTGCTGTTGGCCTCCGGTGCCAGTGAAACCCATTGCAGCTCAGCGGAGCTCGGCGCATCGGTGTCCTCGTTGCTCGCCGATCTGCGCGCGCAACAGGAGTACTGATGAGCGCACCAGGAACACCCGCGCAGAAGGCCGGAGTGCTCATCGAGGCGCTCCCGTGGTTGCAGCGTTTCCACGGGAAGATCGTCGTGGTCAAGTACGGCGGCAACGCCATGCTCGACGAGGAGCTGAAGCGCGCGTTCGCCGAGGACATGGTGTTCTTGCGCACGGCAGGCATCCACCCGGTGGTGGTGCACGGAGGCGGTCCGCAGATCACCGCCATGCTCAGGCGCCTGGGGATGGGCGGTGATTTCAAGGGCGGCCTGCGCGTCACCACACCCGAGGTGATGGACGTCGTCCGGATGGTGCTGTTCGGGCAAGTCGGGCGCGAGCTGGTCGGGCTGATCAACTCCCACGGTCCCTTCGCCGTCGGAATGTCCGGTGAGGACGCGCACCTGTTCACGGCCGCCCGGCGCGGCGCCACCGTGGCGGGCGAGCAGGTCGACATCGGGCTGGTCGGCGACGTGGTGCGCGTCAATCCCGACGCGGTGCTGGACCTGGTGGCTGCCGGGCGCATCCCCGTGGTGTCCTCCATCGCACCAGATGCCGACGGCGTGGTGCACAACGTCAACGCGGACACCGCCTCGGCAGCCCTGGCTGAGGCCTTGGGCGCGGAGAAGCTGGTAATCCTCACCGACGTCGAGGGCCTGTACGCCGACTGGCCCGAACGGTCCTCGCTGCGCTCGGCCATCTGCGCGGACGAGCTCGCCGCCCTGCTGCCGAGCCTGGACGCGGGCATGGTCCCCAAGATGGAGGCCTGCCTGCGCGCGGTCCGCGGAGGTGTGCCCACCGCGCACGTCATCGACGGCCGCATCGCCCACTCGGTGCTGCTCGAGGTATTCACGTCCGAAGGCATCGGGACCATGGTCGTTCCCGCTACGGCCTTTCCCACCCCAGTCTCTGGAGGCATCGCATGACCGCGCCACTGCAACAGCGTTGGAACGCCAACCTGATGTCCAACTACGGCACCCCGGCGGTGGCGCTGGTCCGCGGCGACGGTGCGGTGCTCACCGACGCCGACGGCAAGGAGTACCTCGACCTGCTCGGCGGCATCGCCGTGAACGTGCTCGGCCACGCCCACCCGACGGTCACCGCGGCGGTCACGGCACAGATGTCCACGCTCGGTCACGTCTCCAACCTCTACATCAACGAGCCCGCCGTCGCCCTCGCCGAGCAGCTGCTCGCCCACCTTGGTGCCGGCGACGCACGGGTGCTGTTCGGCAACTCCGGAGCGGAGGCCAACGAGGCGGCGTTCAAGATCGCGCGGCGCACCGGGCGGCCAACCATCATCGCCGCGGAAAACTCGTTTCACGGCCGCACGATGGGCGCGCTGGCGATGACCGGCCAGGAGGGAAAGCGGACGCCCTTCGAGCCGATGCCCCCCGGCGTGCGGTTCGTGCCCTACGGCGACGTCAGAGCGCTGGAGCAGGCCGTCGATTCCGACACCGCGGCGGTGATGCTGGAGCCGATGATGGGGGAGTACGGCGTCGTCGTGCCGCCAGAGGGTTATCTGGCCGCCGCCAGGGAGATCACCACGCGACACGGCGCGCTGCTGATGCTGGACGAGGTCCAGACCGGCATGGGCCGCACCGGCTCGTTCTTCGCGCACCAGGCCGCGGGCATCGTCCCGGACGTGGTCACGCTGGCGAAGGGGCTCGGCGGCGGACTGCCGCTGGGGGCTTGCATCGGCGTCGGGCGGGCGGGTGAGCTGCTGCAACTCGGTCAGCACGGAACGACGTTCGGCGGCAACCCGGTGTGTTGCGCCGCCGCGCTGGCGGTGCTCGCCACTCTGCGCGAGGAGAACCTGCTCACCAGGGCGGCCTCGCTGGGCAAGGAGATCTCCGCAGGGATCGAGCAGCTCGAGCACCCATTGGTCGACCACGTCCGCGGCGCCGGGCTCCTGCTCGGCGTGGTGCTATGTGCGCCGGCCGCTGCGGCGGCGGAAAGCGCGGCCAGGAGCGCGGGGTTCTTGATCAACGCTGCGCGGCCGGACGTGCTCCGCCTGGCCCCACCGCTCGTGCTCACCGACGCGCAGGCGCGCAGTTTCCTCGCCGCCCTGCCCGCCATCCTCGACACCGCCCAGGAGGCACCCTCATGACCCGCCACTTCCTGCGTGACGACGACCTGAACCCGGCCGAGCAGGCCGAGGTCCTGGCGCTGGCCGCGGCGTTGAAGCAGGAGCCGTTCTCCGCGCGGCCCTTGGCTGGGCCGCAGGGCGTCGGGGTGATCTTCGAGAAGAACTCCACCCGCACCAGGTTCTCCTTCGAGGTCGGCATTGCCCAGCTGGGCGGGCACGCCGTCGTGGTGGACGGACGGACCATGCAGCTGGGCCGCGAGGAGACCATCGACGACACCGGCCGTGTGCTCTCCCGCTACGTCAGCGCCATCGTGTGGCGCACCTTCGCGCAGAAGCGCCTCGAGCTGATGGCCCAGGGGGCGACGGTGCCGGTGGTCAACGCGTTGTCCGACCTGTTCCACCCGTGCCAGGTGCTGGCCGACCTGCAGACCATCGCGGAGCGCCGCGGGGACCTGAAGG
>JALYVL010000304.1 GCA_030853285.1 Actinomycetota bacterium
GCTGGGCGGATCGTGCGTGCGGCTGGAGGCGCTCATTGCCGCCCCTCCACGTCGCTGCGCTCGCTCATTGCCGCCCCTCCACGTCGCTTCGCTCGCTCATCGCGCCCCTTGAGCGTGCTCGCGGAGGCTGCGCACGATCTCCGGGCCGAGCATCGTCACGTCACCTGCGCCCATGGTGAGGACCAGATCACCGATCCGCGCGAGCGCGGCCACCTGATCGGCGACCGCGGCCAGATGCGGCTGGTAGTGCACCCGGCTGGTCACGGCCTCGGCCACGATGGCGCCACTGACTCCCGCGATCGGTTCCTCACGGGCGGCGTAGACGTCCAGCACAATCACCTCGTCAGCCAGGGACAGGGCGGCCCCGAACTCGGCCGCGAAGGTGAGCGTGCGGGAGTAGAGGTGGGGCTGGAACACGACGATGACCCGCCCGGTGCCCTTCGTCTCGCCGTCGGCGACGGCGCGTGCCGCCTGCAACACCGCCCGCACCTCCGTGGGGTGGTGCGCGTAGTCGTCGTACACCCGCACGCCCGCCTCCCGGCCGACGAACTGGAAGCGTCGGTGGACGCCGCCGAACGAGGCGAGCCCGGCCAGGGTCTGCTCGGGGGTAGCACCCACCGCCAAGGCCGCGAGCAGGGCACCGAGGGCGTTCAGTGCCATGTGCTCACCCGGCACGGCCAGCCGCAGCGCGCGGGGAGTGTGCTCCCCCGCCAGCAGTACCTCGCCGACCCCGCCACCGTCAGCCGAGGTCCAGTTGAGCAGCTGCGCATCGACGCCCCCCACCCGGCCGTATCTGCGGACCCGCACCCCCAAGGCCTCGGCCCGATCGGCCAACGCCGCCGAGCCCGGATCATCGGCGCAGGCGAGTAACACACCATCGGGATCGAGGCGGCCGATGAACGCGTCGAACACCGCGACGTACGCCTCGATGGTGCCGAAGTAGTCGAGGTGATCGGAGTCGACGTTGGTCACCACCACCACCGACGGGCTGTACTCCAGCAACGAGCCGTCGCTCTCGTCCGCCTCGGCGACGAACACCTCGCCGGTGCCGTGGTGGGCGTTGGCCCCGGATTCGTTGAGCTCGCCTCCGATGGCGAAGGACGGGTCGAACCCGCAGTGCTGCAGCGCGACCACCAGCATCGAGGTGGTCGAGGTCTTGCCGTGCGTGCCGGCGATGAGTACGTTGCGCAATCCGCGCATCAGGGTCGCCAGCACCACCGGGCGCAGCGTGATCGGGATGCCCCGGTCACGGGCGGCCACCAGTTCGGGGTTGGTATTAGGGATGGCGGCGGTGGTGGTGACCACCACTGTGGGTCCCCCCGGCAGGAGGTCCAGCGCACTCGGGTCGTGCCCGATGCGCACCTGCGCACCCCGCGCCCGCAACGCCAGGACGCCGCGCGACTCCCTCGCGTCGGAGCCGGACACCTGGCCGCCGCGGGCGAGGAGGATGCGGGCGATGCCGCTCATGCCTGCGCCGCCGATACCGACCATGTGCACGCGGGCCAGCTCGGCGGGCAAGCCCGGATCTCGCTCGTCGCTCACCGGTGCACCCCCCACGTCGCTTCGCTCGCTCACCGTCCACACCCCACGTCGCTTCGCTCGCTCACCCGGCCACCTCGAGCACTATTCTGGCGATCTCCGCGGCAGCACTCCGGTGGCCCGCGCCTGCCGCCGCCACGCCCATGCCGTGTAGCCGCTGTGGGTTGGTGAGCAGGGGTATCACCGTATTCGCCACCAGGTCCGGGGTGAGCTCACCGTCGCTGAGCAACAGCCCGCCGCCGGCATCGACCACGGGGCGGGCGTTGAGCTCCTGCTCACCGTTGCCGTGCGCCAGTGGCACGTAGATGCCGGGGAGCCCGACGGCGGACACCTCGGCCACCGTCATTGCCCCGGAGCGGCAGAGCACGGCGTCCGCGGCCGAGTAGGCCAAGTCCATCCGCGAGAGGTAGGGAACCGCGACGTAGGGCGGAGCACCGGCAGGCGAATGCACCTCGACCGTGTTGCGCGGCCCGTGGGCGTGCAACACGCCGATACCCGCGCGGCCCAAGGCCGCTGCTGCGGCGGAGACCGCTGCGTTGATGCTCTGCGCCCCTTGCGAACCGCCGGTGACCAGCAGTACAGGCGCCTCGGGGTCCAGCCCAAAATGCGTACGAGCCTGTGCGCGTAGCCCGTCACGATCGAGTGCAGTGATGGACTCCCGAACGGGGATGCCCAGCACCTCGGCGCGCGGCAGACGGCTGCCCGGCACGGCGGCCAGCACCCGCCGGGCACTGCGCGCCCCGACCTTGTTCGCCAGACCGGCACGGGCATTGGCCTCGTGCACCACCACGGGAACCCGATGGGGCGCGAGCGCCGCCAGGTACGCGGGCAAGGCAACGTAGCCGCCGAATCCGACCACGACGTCAGCCTGCACGGCCCGCAGGACCTGCCGGGTTCGCCGGACCGAGGCCGCGACCCTGGGGGCCAGCCGCAGCAGGTCGAGGTTTGGCGTGCGGGGCAACGGAACCGGCGGGATCAGCTCCAGCGCGTAGCCCCGCGCGGGCACCAGCGTCGTCTCCAGGCCGCGTGCGGTACCCAGCGCGGTGATCCGCACCTCCGGGTGGGCAGCGCGCAGCGCATCGGCCACCGCCATCGCGGGCTCGATGTGGCCAGCGGTGCCCCCGCCCGCGAGGACGACCGAGATGCGGTGCTGCTGGCGGATGCCAGTGCTCACCTGCGCCCTCCGCGACCCTGGTCGATGTCTCGGCCACCGCTCGTGCGGCGACGGGACGGCTCGGGGCTCCGGCTCCGTGGTCCGCGGACGGGCTGGCGCGACTGTGCGCGCGCTGTCGAACGGCGAGGATCGGAGGCGCGGGTTGTGGAGCCGTCGGCGGCCTGAACCACCCGCACCGTCGGCCGGGCCACGTAAGGCTCAGG
>JALYVL010000305.1 GCA_030853285.1 Actinomycetota bacterium
GTCTCTACTGGGCGTCGCCTTCGGACCCAGCGTCGCCTCGGCGGCCATCGTCACCGCACTGGTGCTGGTCGCCTTGGTCGCTGCCGGCAGTGACGTCACCGATGTGGCCGCGTCGGCAGCCGCCACCTGGCTGGCGATGCACCAGGTTCCGCTGACCATCGCCGGCAGCCCGCTGAGTGTGCTGCCGTTGCTGCCCACCGGGTTGCTGGTGTGGGCCACCTTCCGCAGTACCGCAGGCGCGAAAGCGGAGGATCCGCGTTGGGTGCTGGCGGCTGCGCTCGGTGGCCCGCTCGTGCTCGCGACCCTGGCGTTGACCTTGATCCACGCTTTCGCCGGTGCGGTGCCGGTCGCCGGTCCGCCGGTGGCGCCCACTGTCGTTATCGTCCTCGGGGTTCATCTACTCGGCGCGGTGCTCGGCCTCGCTCAGCGCCCGGCGTTGCGCGAGCGTGCCCGGCATGCGTTGCCCGGTTGGGTGGTCGACGGAGCCGTGCTGGTGCCGCGCGTGCTGACCCGCTTGGCGGTGGGCGCCGCGATGGTGACCGCCTTCTGCCTGGTGTGCTCACTGCCCACGGCGGCCAACCTGATCGGCACGGGCGGCGGCCTCAGCGGCGGCGTGGCCTTGATCGTCGTCTCCGTCGCGTATCTGCCCAACGTCATCGTCGGCGCGCTGTCCGTGTCGATTGGACCCGGGGCGGTCGTAGGTCAGACGACGGTGACCGCCTTCGGTGCGGTGCACGCACCGCTGCCCGCAGTGCCGGTGCTGGCGGTTGTCCCGCAGGGCAGCGGATCGTGGTGGTGGCTCGCGGTGCTGCTCGTTCCCGCGCTGACCGCCGTATCCCTGGGGCGCAGCGTCGCAGCACGCCACTCCGGTCGCAAGGCCGCGCTGCGCACGGTGGCGGTGGCCGCGGTGCTGGCCGGGGTGGTGGCGATGGTGGTGGGCGCGCTGGCCGGCGGAACCCTGGGCGCCGGGTCGATGTCGCCCGTATCGGTACCGGCGTTCGTGCTGGGACTGATCGCTGCGGTGTGGCTGGCTGTGGTCGGCGGCGCTGCAGTGCTGACCTGCCAGTGGCGGACCGGTAGCAAGGCAAGGGCAGACGAGACGGTGGCCGGGGACCCGGGCAGCAAGGGCGACTAGGCTCGGTCCTGGTCCACGTCCGGACCGACAACCATCGAGCCCCCAGGAGTAGTGCTCTGAACGCGCCTCGCGATGGCCAACCGGTCAAGGTCGTCGTCCTGGCCTCAGGTACCGGCAGCCTGTTGCAGTCGCTGATCGACGCCGGCGGAGGGCACTCCTACCGCGTCGTCGCGGTCGGTACGGACCGTCCTTGTGCGGCGGTGGACCGGGCTGCGGATGCCGGGATCGCCTCGTTCACGGTGTGCCTGCGCGAGTACGCCAGCCGGTTGGATTGGGACAGCGCGCTCACCAACGCCGTTGCCGCGCACGAACCAGGTCTGGTGGTGTCCGCCGGATTCATGAAGGTGCTCGGGCCGGCGTTCTTGGCGCGTTTCGGCGGTCGCACGCTGAACACTCATCCCGCGCTGCTGCCCTCGTTTCCTGGCGCCCATGCGGTGCCCGATGCGCTGGCCCACGGGGCAAAAGTCAGCGGGTCGACGGTGCACCTGGTGGATGCCGGGGTGGACACGGGCCCGATCCTCGCGCAAGAGGCGGTGCCGGTACTGGACGGCGACGACGCGGCAAGCCTGCACGAGCGGATCAAAGTGGTAGAGCGTCGGCTGCTGGTGGACGTGGTGTCCGCGGTAGCAGGCAGAGGCATCATCATCGACGGACGGAAGGCGCGAATCCCATGAGTGAAACAGTCCAGAAACCTGGAGCCCGCAAGCCGGTCATCCGCGCGCTGATCAGTGTGTACGACAAGACCGGCCTGCCCGCGCTCGCTACCGGGCTGCACGCCGCGGGTGTGGAGCTGGTGTCCACCGGGTCGACGGCCAAGCACATCGCCGAAGCCGGCGTGCCCGTCACCCCGGTAGAGCAGCTCACCGGTTTTCCCGAATGCCTGGACGGTCGGGTGAAGACCCTGCACCCGCGGGTGCATGCGGGGCTGCTCGCCGACACCCGCCGCCCGGAACACCTCGCGCAGCTCGAGGAGCTGGGAATCTCTCCCTTCGAGCTGGTGGTGGTGAACCTGTATCCCTTCACCGAGACCGCCGCCTCGGGGGCGTCACCGGATGAGTGCGTGGAGCAGATCGACATCGGCGGGCCGTCCATGGTTCGCGCGGCGGCGAAGAACCACCCATCGGTCGCCGTGGTGGTTGAGCCCGGTCGCTACGCCGACGTGCTGGCTGCGGTGGAGGGCGGTGGCTTCACGCTGGCTGAGCGCACGTCGCTGGCCGCGCACGCGTTCCGGCACACCGCGAGCTATGACGTGGCGGTGGCCTCCTGGATGGGTGCCGCGTTGGCACCTGAGGACGACGCGCTGTTCCCGGCGTGGACCGGCGCGACATGGGAACGCGCTGCGGTGCTGCGCTACGGCGAGAACCCGCACCAGGCCGCCGCGCTGTACGTCACCGCCGGGGCAGCGCCGGGACTTGCGCAGGCCGAGCAGCTGCACGGCAAGGAGATGAGCTACAACAACTACACCGACGCCGACGCGGCCTGGCGCGCCGCATTTGACCACAGTGGACCGTGCGTGGCCATCATCAAGCACGCCAACCCGTGTGGCATCGCAGTATCCACTGTGGATGGTCCTGGCGCGATGGCCGACGCGCACCGCAAGGCGCACGCCTGCGACCCGGTGAGCGCGTTCGGCGGGGTGATTGCCGCCAACCGCGAAGTCACCGTGGAGATGGCCGAGCAGGTGGCCGAGATCTTCACCGAGGTGATCGTCGCACCGTCCTACGCCGACGGTGCGCTGGAAGTCCTGTCCCGCAAGAAGAACGTGCGGGTGCTGGTGGC
>JALYVL010000306.1 GCA_030853285.1 Actinomycetota bacterium
CGTCGCGCGCAGCCAACCCGCTCGCGATCTGCCGGGTCGCCGCAGCGAGGGTGGACAGCACACGGGCGGCATCCCGGCGAGCAGTGCGCACCGGATCGGCAGGAATGAGGGCGATGACCACGATGCCCACCACGCCCCCGACCAGGGCGTCGACAAAGCGATTGATGCCCGCCGATCCCCCCGGCGGCAGCAGCGTAGCCACCAGCACCGAGGACGAGCCGGCCTGCAGGATGAACACGCCGCCGCCGTCGAGCAGGACCGCCGTGGACATCGCCAGCGCCACCACCAGCCCGATCTGCCAAGTACCAGAGCCGATGCGGGCGATCAGCAAGTCGCCGACCAGAATGCCCAGGCTCACCCCGGCGACCAGCTCCACCGAGCGGCGCAGCCGGGCGCCGAGGGACACCCCGAGGCAGACGACGGCGGCGATCGGGGCGAAGAAGGGTCGTGGGTGCCCAATCGGGCCGGTGGCCAGCGCCCAGGCGAGCGACGCGGCGATCGAGCACTGCAGCACCGCGAGGGAGCTGGCCTTCATCCGGCGCAGCCGCGACTGCAACACGGGGTGCATCAGCCGCGATTCGTGAGAACTCAGGCAAGTCCGAGTGCAGCGGCGGCGTCCGGGTCGCAGTCGGCAAGCAGGTCGAGACAGCGGGCTTGCTCGTCACCCTCGCCGATCGCGGTGGCTGCCTTGGTCAGCGCGGCGACGGCGCGGAGGAACCCACGGTTGGACTCGTGCGAGTACGGCACCGGGCCGAAGCCCTTCCAGCCGTTACGCCGCAGTTGGTCGAGCCCGCGGTGGTAGCCGGTGCGGGCGTAGGCGTAGGCGGCGACCGGTTGACCGGCGTCGAGAGCACCCTCGGCGAGCGTGGCCCAGGCGATGCTGGCGCTGGGGTGCTCGGCCGCGACCGCGGTGGGGTCGGCGCCGCCCCGCAAATCCGACTCCGCCTCCGGGTCACCGGGCAGCAGCGTGGGCGGGGGGCCGAGCAGGTCACCGAAGGAAGTCATCCGCCCATCATGCCGCCACGCCCCGCCCGCGTATTCACCTACCGCGCGGAGCGGCCTGCGGAGCGGAGGTCCTCGCACGCCTTGCTTACCCGGGCGGCCATGCCTGCTTCGGCGGCCTTGAGGTAGCTGCGCGGGTCGTAGACCTTCTTGTTGCCTACCTCGCCGTCGATTTTGAGCACGCCGTCGTAGTTGCTCAACATGTGACCGGCAATCGGGCGGGTGAAGGCGTACTGGGCGTCGGTGTCCACATTCATCTTCACCACGCCGTAGCTCAGCGCCTCGTCGATCTCGGAGTTCAGCGACCCGGAACCCCCGTGGAAGACGAGGTCGAAAGGCTTGGACCCCTCGGGCAATCCGAGCTTGGCCGCCGCAACTTTCTGTCCCTCCGCAAGGATCTCCGGGCGGAGCTTGACGTTGCCCGGCTTGTACACCCCGTGCACGTTGCCGAAGGTCGCCGCCAACAGGTAGCGCGAGCCGGAGTCGCCACCGCCCAGTGCGTCCACGGTCTTCTCGTAGTCCTCGGCGGTGGTGTACAACTTGTCGTTGCGCTCGTTGTCGACGCCGTCTTCCTCGCCACCGACCACGCCGATCTCCACCTCGAGGATGATCCGTGCGGCCGCGGTCGCGGCCAGCAGGTCCTTGGCGATCTCCAGGTTCTCGTCGATCGGTACCGCGGAGCCGTCCCACATGTGCGACTGGAACAGCGGGTTGCGACCGGCGTCCACCCGCTCCTTGCTGATGGCGATGAGTGGGCGGACGTAGCCGTCGAGCTTGTCCTTGGGGCAGTGGTCGGTGTGCAGCGCAATGTTGACGGAGTACTTTTCCGCCACCACGTGGGCGAACTCCGCCAGCGCCACCGCGCCCGTCACCATGTCCTTGACCGCGGTGCCGGAGCCGAACTCCGCGCCGCCGGTGGAGAACTGGATGATGCCGTCGCTCCCCGCGTCAGCGAAGCCCTTGAGGGCCGCGTTGATCGTCTCCGAGGACGTGCAGTTGATGGCCGGGTAGGCGAAGGAGCCGGCTTTGGCCTTGTCGAGCATCTGGGCGTAGCCCTCGGGGCTGGCGATCGGCATGGTGTCCTCCTGAGCGAGCAGCGGTGGTGGCGGCGCGCGCCTGTCGGGCCAGATTAGGGCACCGGGTTGCGCCGTGTCCCGGTGAGCCGGCGGTATCGTGGCCACGGTGAATCTCGCGAGCACCACCTACCTGTCGCTGGGCCCAAGCTTCATGCAACCGAACTATCTGTTGGATACTTTCGGATACGCCGGTCTGCTCCTCGTCGTGTTTGTCGAGTGTGGGCTGCTCGTGGGCTTCTTCTTTCCCGGTGACTCGCTGCTGTTCACGGCAGGTTTGGTGTCAACCGGGGATGCGGTGCTTGCCGGCAACCCGATCGGGGCCATCGCCCCGTTGTGGCTGCTGCTCATCACCGTGCCCATTGCCGCCGTCGCCGGAGATCAGCTCGGGTACTTCATCGGGCGCAAGGCCGGGCCCAGCATCTTTGACCGCGACGACTCCCGGCTGTTCAAGCGCCGCTACGTCACCGAGGCGCACGAGTTCTTCGAGCGCCACGGCAGCAAGGCCGTCATCATGGCGCGCTTCGTCCCCATCGTCCGCACCTTCATGCCGGTGACGGCGGGCGTGGCCAAGATGCGCTACCGCACCTTCCTCACCTTCGACATCATCGGCGGCGTCCTCTGGGGTGCCGGGGTGACGCTACTGGGCCGCCTGCTCGGCAACGTCGCGTTCGTCAGCAAGCACATCGAGACCATCCTCATCCTCATCGTGCTGCTCTCGGTGCTGCCCATCGCGTTCCAGGTCATCAAGGCACGACGCAACTCGAAGCGGGCTCCGGACGCGGCCACCATCTGAAGTGCAGCGGCTGTTGCCCCGGGTCCGACGCCCGATCACGAGG
>JALYVL010000307.1 GCA_030853285.1 Actinomycetota bacterium
GACCAGGATGACGTCGGCCAGCTCCCGCAACAGCGCGAACACCTGCTGGTCGGCGGGGGTGGCCAGGCCTGCGGTACGGCCCTGCACGCTCACTGCCCCGTCGATGCTGGAGACGAAGTTCATCCGCAACCATGGTCGGTCCAGCGGCTGCGGGTAGGCGTACAGGCGGTGCAGCTGCTCCGTCGGGAGCTCCGGTGTGGGGAAGGACTCACCCGTGGGCAATAGTTGTCGCACGTTACCGATGACACCACGTCGATATTCTGCTCGGTATGCCCGCCCGCCTGGTCGACCGTCAACCGCAGCTCGACCAGGACGCGTTGGTGGCGTCGATGGTGCCGCCGCCGCGTTTCGACGACGTCCGCTTCGCCACCTACCGGCCCGATCCCGGCGAGCCCAGTCAGGCCGACGCGGTGCGCGCCGCGGAGGCGTTCGCCGAGAAGGTCAATGAGCGCCGGCCTGCCAAGCGCGGACTATTCGGCCGCAGGGCGCCGAGCACGGGTGGCGGTCTGTACTTCGATGGCGGATTCGGCGTGGGCAAGACCCACCTGCTTGCCTCGCTCTGGCATGCGGTGGAGGGACCGAAGGTCTACGGCACGTTCGTCGAGCTCACGCATCTGGTCGGAGCGCTGGGTTTCGCCGCCACCGTCGCGCACCTGTCCACTCACCGTCTGGTGGCCATCGACGAGTTCGAGCTGGACGACCCCGGCGACACCATGGTCGTCTCCCGCTTGCTGGCCGAGCTGACAGTGGCCGGGGTAAGCGTGGCGGCGACGTCCAACACATTGCCCGGCCAGCTCGGCGAGGGCCGGTTCGCCGCGGACGACTTCCTGCGGGAGATCCAGGCGATGTCGGACCGCTTCAGTGTGGTCCGCATCGAAGGGCCGGACTTCCGGCACCGCGACCTGCCTGCGGCGCCGCAGCCAGTGTCAGCTGAGGCACTGGCGGCGGCCGCCGACGCCGTGCCCGGAGCAACACTCGACGACTTCGACGACCTGTGCGCGCATCTCGCCACCTTGCACCCGTCGCGCTACGGGGCGTTGATTCGTGATGTTCCGGCCGTGTATCTCAGCGGAGTGCACGCGGCCGCGGATCAAGCCATGGCGCTGCGGCTGGTCGTGCTGGCTGATCGCCTCTACGACGCGGACGTACCCGTCAGCGTGTCCGGCGAGCCGCTGGACGCGGTGTTCACCGAGGAGATGGTGGCCGGGGGTTACCGCAAGAAGTATTTGCGCGCGACCTCACGGCTGATCGCACTGTCCCGGCCGCAGCCGGCGTCGGGATAGTCCAACGTGGCACCCTGGGCAGTAGCCCGTTACCACCTCACCACCGAAGGACCACCCGTTGCGCCGTGTAGCCCCATCAGCAGTGCTCGCCATCATCGTGGCTGCGTCGGTGTCCGCCTGTGGGGGGAGCAGCACGCCGGCCACTGGTACCTCAACCCCAGCTGCGACAACGCCTGCTGGAACACAGTCCGCAGCGTTGCAGACCGCCTGTACCGCCTACAACGCTGCGCACAACACTGCCCGCCAGGTGGCCGTGTCCGCGGCGAACCCGATCGTGGCCAGCGGTCCCGCCCTGTTCCTCATCAACCTGCGCCAGACCGCGAGCAGCGCCATCAGCACCGTCCCCGAGTCGGCAGCCGTGTTCACCGAGCTGCGGGATGCGATCGACGACCTCAACAACCAGGCCACCACGGCGCTGCCGCCCGGCGCTGACGGGACTAAGACCTTGGTGACCGTGAAGCCGGCCAGGCTCAGCGCTGCCCTGGATGCCGCCGACAAGCTGTGCGCCCCGCGCTAATGAGCGAAGTGCGTGGCGTCTGAGCCCGTGGAGCCGCGCGCGTGCAGCGTGGCGACCACGGCCCGCAGGTCGTCGCACATCATCCGGGCGAGGTCGCCACTGAAGCCCTCGCGCACCACCACCCGCAGCACCGCGACCTCGGTGGCGTCGGCGGGCATCGTGTAGGCGGGAACCTGCCACCCGCGGGCCCGGAGCTCGTGCGACACGTCGAAGACATCAAACGCCGCACTGCTGGCCATCCGGAACGCGAATACCGGGATGTCGGCGCCGTCGCTGAGCAGCTCGAACTCGTCCATGGCGGCGATCTCGCCGGAGAGCCAGCTCGCGGTGTCGCGCAGGCTCTGCATGATGCGGAGGTAGCCGTCGCGCCCGAGCCGCAGGAAGTTGTAGTACTGCCCGACGATCTGGTTGCCGGGCCGCGAGAAGTTCAACGTAAAAGTCGGCATGTCCCCGCCGAGGTAGTTCACATGAAATATGAGCTCCTCCGGCAGGTGCTCCTTGGCGCGCCACACCACGAACCCGATGCCCGGGTAGGTCAAGCCGTACTTGTGCCCGCTGACGTTGATACTCACCACGCGGTGGAGTCGGAAGTCCCACTCCAGCTCAGGATTGAGGAACGGCACCACGAATCCACCACTGGCGGCGTCCACGTGGACCGCTACGTCAGGTCCACCCTGGTCGACGAGGCCGTCGAGCGCGGCGACGATGTCGGCCACCGGTTCCAGCTCGCCGGTGTAGGTGGTCCCCAAGATGGCGACCACGCCGATGGTGTTCTCATCCACTGCATCCAGAACCTGCTGCGGGGTGATGACGTACCGGCCGGGCTCCATCGGCAGATACACCGGCTCGACGTCGAAGTACCGGCAGAACTTCTCCCACACGACCTGCACGTTGGAGCCCATGATCAGGTTCGGCCGAGTGGTGTCCTGGCCGGCTCGACGCGCACGCCAGCGCCACTTCATCGCCAGCCCGGCGAGCATTACCGCCTCGCTGGAGCCGATGGTGGACACGCCGATCGCGTCCTTCGACTCACCGGGAACGTGGAACAAGTCCGCCACCATGGAGACGCAACGTGACTCCATCGCAGCCGTCTGCGGGTACTCGTCCTTGTCG
>JALYVL010000308.1 GCA_030853285.1 Actinomycetota bacterium
ACGTGGACCATCATGGTGGGGCTGAGCTTCGCCGGGATGATCGTCGCGATGATGCAGACCCTGGTGGTGCCCATCATCGGCCTGATCCAGCACAAGCTGGGGACGTCTGCGAGTGGCGTCAGCTGGGTCATCACCGCAAACCTGCTGGCCGCCGCGGTGATGACGCCGCTGCTCGGCCGATACGGGGACCAGCACGGCAAGCGCAAGGTGCTGCTGGCCTGCCTGGTCATGATGCTCGGCGGTTCGCTGTTGGCGGCCACGACGTCATCGTTGGCGCTCCTCATCGTCGGCCGGGTGCTGCAGGGTGCGGCAGCGGGTATTTTCCCGCTGGCCATCAGCGTGGTGCGCGACGAGATACGTGCCGAGAAGCTGCCCACCAACATGGCCATCATCAGTGCCACCCTGTCCGTCGGTGGCGGCGTCGGCCTGGTGGCCACCGGGCTGCTCACCACGGGCGGTGATGACTACCACAACGTGTTCTGGCTGGCCTCCGCCCTTTCGGCATTGGCGCTGGTCGGCGTGTTCTTCCTGGTGCCCGACCCCCGCACCACCTCTCCTGGGCGCACCGACGTGCTCGGCGCACTCACCCTCGGCGCGGCCCTGGTCTTGCTACTGATGCCGCTGTCCCAGGGCAACTCCTGGGGTTGGGGCTCCCCAGCCGTCATCGGCTGCCTCGTCGTCGCCGTGCTGATGGTCGTGGTGTGGGCCCGGGTGGAACGTCGGGTCCACGACCCGCTGGTGGACATGACGATGTTTCTGCACCGTCCGGTGCTGATCACCAACATCGCCGGCCTGCTGCTCGGATTCGCCATGTTCGGCCAGTTCCTGGGCATGGCCGACCTGGTACAGATACCGCCCGCCCTGGCCGGTTACGGCTTCGGCGCCTCGGTGCTCAAGGCCTCGGTGCTCTACCTGCTGCCCGGCGCTTTGCTCGGGGTAATCGCCGCACCCCTGGGGGGTCAGCTCATCGGCCGCATCGGCGCCCGGATGGTCCTGGCGATCGGAACGGTCATCGGCGCGGTCAGCTTCATTTCCTTCGCGGTCTTCCACCAGCAGCCCTGGCAGGTCATCGTGGCCGGGATGGGTTCCTCGATCGCCATTGCCTTCGCCTACGCGGCCATGCCCGCGCTGATCGTCGCCGCGGTCCCGATCAACCAGACCGGCATCGCCAACGGCATCAACGCCATCTCCCGCTCGGTGGGCAGCTCCATTGCCGGGGCGGCCATCGCCACGATCCTGGCGGCCCGCCAGATCAGTAACACCCCGGCGGGCGTTCCGGCCATCCCCGCCGAGTCGGGCTTCGTCGCGGCGTTCGTCATCTCCGCCGCGTGCTGCGCCGTCGCCTGCGCCGTCGTGCTTCTCGGCCTGCCCAAGCACCGAGCTGCCGCAGTCGGTCTCGCGCCCGAGCTGGCGGGGGCGTCGGCGTGACCCAGGCGCGCAGGCGCGACGCCGCGGGCACCCGGATCGAGCTGCTGAACGCGGCCCGCGACCGTTTTGCTGAGCAGGGCTACGAGTCGACGACGTTGCGCCAGGTGGCCAGCGACGTCGGCGTCAACCCCGCTCTGGTCAACCGCTACTTCGGCAACAAAGAAGCGCTGTTCGGCGAGGTCGTTGGTGCGCGCACCGATTTCGCCGAGGTGGCTGATGTGCCGGTGGAGCAGTTGGGTGCCGAGCTGGTGCGACGCGCGCTGGTGCAGTTGCGCTCGGCGCACAGCGGTTCCGGCTTACTGGCCTTGCTGCACTCGCAGTCCAGCGAGCTCGGCCTGTCCCGGCTGCGGGAGATCATCGTCAGCGAGTTCGCGCAGAACCTGGCGGACCGGTTGAGCGGGCCCGACGCCAAGGCCCGTGCGGTGCTCATCGGGGCCCAACTGCTTGGGCTGAGCATGGTCACCGAGCTGTTCTCCGAACCGGGCGACACCCCGATGCCCATCGAGGATGTCGTCGCCATCTACGGACCCGGGGTGCAGGCACTCGTGAGTGAAAGTTGGCGGTAGGCCGCCAACTTTCACTCACGAGGTGTAGTCGGCATTGATGTCGATGTAGCCGCGGGTCAGGTCGCAGCCGTACACGGTGAACGAGCCTTCAGCGATGCCCAAGCTGACAGTGATGGTGGTGGTGTCCCCGCGCATCACCTCGCTGAGCTGCGCTAGTCCCGCCTCGTCGAGCAGCGAGGGATAGACGTCACGACCGCACAGGTTGACGGTGACGTTCTCGGCGACGATGTCGTGTTCCTCGGAGCACTTGCCGACGGCCATCACCACCCGTCCCCAGTTGGGGTCCGCGCCGTGCACCATGGTTTTGACCAAGGGCGAGTTGACGACCGACTTGGCTACCCGCTTGGCCTGGGCGTCATCACGGGCGCCGTCCACGCTCACCTGCAGCAGCTTGGATGAGCCCTCCCCGTCGCGGGCGATCTTCTGCACCAACTCCAGGGCCACCCCGTGCAGTCCGCTCCGAAACTCGGCGACGTCCACGGGCCCGGCCAGGCCGTTGGCGAAGATGGCGGCGGTGTCGCTGGTGGAGGTGTCGGTGTCGATGCTCAGCGCGTTGAACGTGGTGGCCACCACCGAGCGGAACACCTCGTCCAGGACCTCGGCGTCCAGCTCGGCGTCGGTGAAAAAGAAGGTCAGCAGCGTAGCCATGTTCGGCTCGATCATGCCGACACCCTTGGCCACTCCCAGCACCGTCGCCGCACCCACCTGGGCGCTGACGAGCTTGGGCACGGTATCGGTCGTCATAATGGCGGCCGCGAAGTCCTCCCAGGACGACGCCAACGGCGGCGCCGGCCAGCCAGCGATGTTCTCGCGCATGAGGTCCATCGGGTAAGTGCGTCCGATGACCCCGGTGGACGCCGCGAGCAGCTGCGCCGGGTCCGCCTGCACCGCAGCGGCCACCAGCTC
>JALYVL010000309.1 GCA_030853285.1 Actinomycetota bacterium
CAGGCTGCGTGCGTTGACGAGGTGGTGCGGGGCCACCCAGCGGTACGGACGGCCACGGTCGTCCAGCACGATTCCCCACGAACCGCGCCGATCCCCCACCGCGAGGCGCAGCTCGTCCACCGAGTCGCCGAGGCGGGCGGTGGGACGTTGCTCCAGCTCCACGTCGCGCACCCGCAGCAGGGTCAGCTGCTTCAACGAGGCGCCGGCACCGATGAACGCGGCCACCGTGTCGTCGGCCGGGTTGGCCAGGATCGCTTCGGGGGTGTCGTACTGCAGCACGGTGGAGCGGTCGCCCAACACCGCGATCCGGTCGCCGAGCTTGACGGCCTCGCCGAAGTCGTGGGTGACGAACACGATGGTCTTGCCCAGCTCCGCCTGCAGGCGCATCAGCTCGTCCTGCAGCAGTCCGCGGGTGATGGGGTCGACCGCGCCGAAGGGCTCGTCCATCAGCAGCACCGGCGGGTCGGCGGCCAGGGCTCGGGCCACGCCGACGCGCTGCTGCTGACCGCCGGAGAGCTGACGCGGGTAACGGTCGAGGTAGGTCGACGGCTCCAGACCGACCACGTCGAGCATCTCCTCGGTCCGCGCCCTGATCCGCTTCTTGTCCCAGCCGATGAGGCTGGGCACCATGCCGACGTTCTGCGCGATGGTCATGTGCGGGAACAGTCCGGCCGCTTGGATGGAGTAGCCGATGCCGCGGCGGAGCTCATCGGCGTTGAGCGACAGCGCGTCCTTTCCACCGATGGTGATGCGACCCGAGGTCGGCTCGATCAGCCGGTTGATCATCCGCATCGTGGTGGTCTTGCCGCAACCGGACGGACCGACGAACACGACGACCTCACCGGCCGGGATGGTCAGCGAGAAGTGGTCGACCGCGGGGGCCTGCGAGCCCGAGTACTGCTTGACGACGTCATCGAGCACGATCTCCACGCCAGAGACAGCGTGGTCGCCGGTTTTCTTACTACTGGTGTCGGTGTCAGGCACGGATACCCCTTGAGGTGGTCAGGCGACCGATCACGACGTAAATGCCGTCGAGGATCAACGCGAGGATGACGATGAGGACGGTGGCGCTGAGGGCTTGCGGAACGGCGGTTGGACTGCCGACCCGCTGCAGCCCGGAAAAGATCAGGTTGCCCAGTCCGGGGCCCTTGGCATAGGCGGCAATGGCGAGGATGCCCATCACCAGCGTGGTGCTGACCCGCATCCCAGCGAGAATCGATGGCCACGCGAGCGGCAACTCGATCTTGGCGAGGACACGAATCCTGCTCATCCCGATCCCCTTGGCGGCATCGGTGACCGCCGGGTCGACCGAGGACAGTCCCAGGATGGTGTTGCGGATGATCGGCAGCAGAGCGTAGAGCACCAACGCCGCCACCGTGGGGGGGACGCCCAGCCCGAGCCACGGGATGAGCAGTCCGAGCAGAGCAAAGGAGGGAATGGTGAGAATGGTGCTGGCCAACGCCGTGGCCAACGCGGATGCACCGGGGCTGCGGTACACCGCGATCCCGATCAGAACGGCAATGATCGTTGCGATAATGACGCACTGCACCGCCGCGCTGACGTGCAGGTAGGAATCGATTGTGAGCTGCCGACGGAAGTCAACGACGTAGTTCCACACATCATTCATGCCTACTGATCACCCCACTCTCTTCGATCTTCCTGAGTGCTCGATTCACACGTAACCGGAGTAACCATAGGGCAAAGTTCTGCCCGAGTAGGTCACGATTCGGCACTGCGTAGGCTCGGCGACGTGTACCTGGGCCCAAATCAGCGCAGCGCAGCCCGCATTCGCGGCGTGGCCGCAGGTGCCGTGTCGGCGTCCATGGCGGTCGCCGCACACGGCCGCGCCGGCGGTCGCTTGCCGAACGCGACCGGGGTGCTGTTGCTGCTCGGGCTGTCGGCGGTGGTTGCTGTGGCCGCCACCTGCACGCCCACTGTGCGACGTACCTCGATCGGCCTGTTTACCCTGCTCAGCGGCGCGCAACTGCTCGGCCACGAGGTACTGGCGATCGGTGCTCACCAGCATGGCTCGGCAGGCGCGGGGATGCTCGCCGCGCACGTTGCCGCGGTGGGAGCCTGTGCCGTACTCATCGCGCTGGCCGAGCGCATCGGACCGCGCTGCGCGGCTGCCCTGCGGCGCATTCTGCCGCAGCTGTCCGCACCCGTACCGGCCTGCCGAGTTCTTTCCGGCGTCCGCCGGTGTGTCGGGTACCACACGCAGCTCACGGCGGTACTGGCGGCTTCGATGTCGCGCCGGGGTCCCCCGCGGGTGGTGTGAGTTCCCCGCACACCCCCGACCAAGGAAGTACGCCTCATGCATACCTGGATCACCCGTGCCTGCGTCACCGCAGGCACCGTCTCCGCCGTCGGCCTGCTCGGCGCCGGAACCGCCGCCGCCCACGTCACCGCCAGCAGTCCCGATGCGCGCCAGGGTGGTTACGCCGTGATCACCCTGCTCGTGCCGAATGAGTCGGCGAAGGCCACGACCACCGGTCTCACCGTCACCTTGCCGGCGCACGTTGCGGGCGACACCTCGTTGTCCTCCGTGCGGACCAGCCCGATGCCGGGGTGGACGGCCACCGTCACCAAGGACCCGACGACGTCTGCGCCCACCGCCGTGACCTGGACGGCAGCTCAAGGAACTTCGATCGGCGACAATCAGTTCGGCCAGTTCCAGCTCTCGGTGGGCACGCTGCCCAAACAGGCGACCCTGAACCTGCCGGCAACCCAGACCTACAGCGACGGCTCGGTGGTGAAGTGGGACGAGGTGGCGAAGCCGGACGGCCCCGAAGCGGAGCATCCGGTGCCCACGGTGCAGCTCGCCACAGCAGGTGACCCGCACGCAGTGAGCGCCACTGTCGCGGCCGCGCCGGCCGCCGCCAGCACCACCGACGGT
>JALYVL010000310.1 GCA_030853285.1 Actinomycetota bacterium
GAGGAATGCGGTGTCGACGCCGATCCACGGGTGGATTCCGCCGGCGATCTGCTCGCCGAGCACGCGCCCGAAGTTGAGGCCCTTGAAGAAGCAGCTGAACTCAGGCGAGTACTTGTACAGCAGTTCGCTGGTGGGCCGAAGCAGGCTGAAGGTGGTCGCCAAGGCCGGCTGGTTCTTGCCGAGCACGTCGGTGCCGGTGGTGGCCAAGCCGGTGACGTCGAGCAGCAACTTGTCCAGATTCGCCTGCTGATCGACGATCGTGCCGCTGGTGAAGGTCAGGTTGTTCAAGGTGTTCAGCAGGGCTGGGGCTGCGTCCCCGTAGGTGTTGGTAACGACGGCCGCCTTCTGGAGATCGTTCTGCAGGGCAGGCACGCTGGGGTTGAGCTGGGTCAGCACATCGTTGGCCTGCGCGAGGGTCTGGCCGAACTGGTCTCCGCGCCCGTGCAACGCGGTCGCAATGGCGCCCAACGTGGCGTTCAGCTTTTCCGGCTGCACGGCCTGCAGCACGGTGGACAGGTTCTGGAATACGGTGTTGAACTCCACGGTCACGTTCTGCGACGTGATATTCGCACCCTGGGCGATGGGCACGGCCGACGGCTTCTCCGGAGGGATGAAGCTGACGAACTTCGCGCCGAACACGGTGGTCGATTCGATCTCCACCCCGGAGTTCGCCGGGATCAGCGTGAGCATGTCGGGCTGCAATTGAAGGGTGATGACCGCTTGCGAGCCGCTGAGGTCAACCGCAGAGACGCGGCCGACCTCGACGCCGCGCATCTTCACCTTGGCTCCGGGATCCATCACCAGTCCGGCGCGCGCCGCGGTGACCGTCACGGGGACTGTGCTGGTGAAGGTGCCCCGGAACATGCCGTAGGCCACGGCGACGATGAGCAGCATCGCCGTGACCAAGACGAAGGCCGCGAGCTTGTAGTGGTGTCGCACCATGTCCTCGCCCCTCAGCCCGAAAGGTTGAAGTTGCCGGTGCCACCGTAGATGGCCAAGGAGACGAGCAGCGTCACCGACACCACAGCGACCAGCGAGGAACGCACCGCGTTGCCCACCGCCTCACCCACACCCGCGGGGCCGCCGCCCGCGGTGTAGCCGTAGTAGGTGTGGATCAGCATGATCACCACCGCCATCAGGATGGCCTGCAGGAACGACCAGAGGATGTCGGTGGGTATCAGGAAAGTGGTGAAGTAGTGGTCATAGACGCCCGCGGACTGCCCGTAGATCACGACCGTGGCAAACCGGCTGGCCAGAAAGGACATGATCACCGCAAGCGAGTACAGCGGAATGATGGCGATGAGGCCGGCGAGCACTCTGGTCGTGACCAGGTAGGGCATGGACGGGATCCCCATGACCTCCAGCGCGTCGATCTCCTCGCTGATCCGCATTGATCCCAGCTGCGCGGTCGAGCCGGCGCCGATGGTGGCGGCCAAGCCGATTCCCGCGATCACCGGCGAGGCGATGCGTACGTTGATGAAGGCCGCAAAGAAGCCGGTGAGCGCCTCGACGCCGATGTTGCCCAAGGAGCTGTAACCCTGGACGGCGATCGTCGCACCGGCGAACAAGGTGAGGAAGCCGACGATGACGACGGTGCCGCCGATGACGGCCAGCGCACCCGTGCCCATGCTGATTTCGGCGATCAGCCGCAGGGTCTCCTTCTTGTAGCGGGTGACGGCCCGGTAGGACCACCGCAAGGCCGTCCAGTAGAAGACGGCCTGCTCACCGAAGTGCTCGGTCGCCGTCGAGGTCCGCCTGCCGACTCGGCGGGTACGGGGAAACTTTCCGGTAGCAGCAACAACCATGTGCTCAGCCCGCCGTCGCTTTGATGCCGACCGCCGTGACGATCACGTTGATGACGAACAGACCCATGAACGAGTAGACGACCGTCTCGTTGACGGCGTCGCCCACGCTCTTGGGCCCTCCCTTGACGGACAGGCCGCGAAAGCAGGCCACCAGTCCCGCGATCAACCCGAACAGCCCCGCCTTGACCTCGGAGATCACCATCTCGGGCAGGTGGGTGAGCAACGTCAGGCCGGAGACGAAGGCCCCCGGGTTGACGTCCTGCAAGAACACCGAGAAGAAGAAGCCGCCGATCAGGCCGATCGAGACGACCAGCCCGTTGAGCAGCAGGGCGACGAAGGTGGAGGCGAGCACCCGCGGAATGACCAGCCGCCTGATCGGGTCGATGCCCAGCACCTCCATCGCGGCGATCTCCTCGCGGATGGTGCGCGCCCCGAGATCCGCGCAGATCGCCGTGGCGCCTGCTCCGGCCACGATGAGCACTGTGACAATGGGTCCGACCTGGGTGACCGCCCCGAGTGCGGCGCCCGCGCCACTGAGGTCGGCGGCGCCGATCTCTTTGAGCAGGATATTCAGAGTGAAGCTGACCAGCACCGTGAACGGCAGTGCGACCAGCACGGTCGGCGCCATGGACACGCGCGCGATGAACCAGCACTGGTCGACGAACTCGGCCCACTGAAAGGGGCGTCGAACCGTGAATCGCAGCACGTCCAGCGTCATGGCGAAGAAGTCGCCGAGGGCGCGCACGGGGGTGTCGATCACACCGGGGATGGCCATGCTCCTCGCTCACCCTCTTCCGCTCGGTGGATCTCGCAGGCACCGGTCCGGTCGTCCGCCGTTGTGACCCGGCCCATAGTAACTAGAACACGTTACAATTCCAAGCAGTGAAACGAGCGTACGGGTTCAGGACCTCTGGTCTGCACAACGCCGCTCGATCGCGTTGGGTGCGATCGCGTCGGCCGGATTCTGCGCGAGGGACAAGCGCCAGAAGGCGTACACCATGGCGGCCAACGCACCCAGGATCAGTAAGCCGGAGAACACGAGGTTGGCACCGATCCACACCGTGCCGTAGCGGATGCCCAGTA
>JALYVL010000311.1 GCA_030853285.1 Actinomycetota bacterium
ACGGCACCACTGCTCGCGGCTGCTCCAGGGGTCCGGATGCAGCAGGAACTCATCGGAGCACACCACCCCCGTGGAGCGCGCGTACGCCAATGCCTCTTCCTGCGTCGCGGTATCCGTCGGACGGAAGCTGTAGTCGTACAACAGGAACAGTGGCGTCACCGTGATCGGTCCGCCCTCGCCGCGCCAGACCGGGAAGGGATCCTCCGGGGTGAGCACCCCGAGACGACGGCACAGGCTCACCAGGTGCTCGTAGCGGGCCTGCCCGCGCAGACCGGCGGCGTCCCCGCGTTCCTCCGTCCACAGCTCGTGGTTGCCGGGGACCCACACCACGCGGCGAAAACGGTCGGTCAGCAACCGCAGGGCCCACTCGAGGTCGGCTACGCGGTCGGCGACATCACCGACCACCAGCAGCCAGTCCTGCTCGGACACGGCCCGCAGGCTCTGCAGGATGGTCTGGTTGTCAGCGTGGCCGACGTGCAGGTCGCTGATGGCCCAGACGGTGCCTGCCCCGTTGCCGTGCACAGTGTGCCGGCCTCAGCCCGTGCGTGCCACGGTGTAGTCGACCAGGCGTTGCAGGGCCGTGTTGGCCGGACCGTCGGGCAGCGCGGCGAGCTCGGTGTGCGCGTCCTCGGCGTATCCGGCCAGCGTGGCCTTGGCGGTGGCCAACCCTGCCGAGCGTTCCAGCAGCTCCAGCGCCTCGCTCAGGTCGGCATCGGCGGTGACCGGCCCGGCCAACAGCGTCCGCAGTCGGTCGGCGTCGGCTCCGGCATCGCTGAGGGCGTGCAGCACCGGAAGCGTGTGTACCCCTTCGCGCAGGTCGGTGCCCGGGGTCTTGCCGGACTCCGCGGCCGCGGAGGAGATGTCGATGATGTCGTCGGAGATCTGGAACGCCGTGCCGACCGCGTCCCCGAGGCGGCGCAGCCGCTGCACCTGTTCGGCGTCCGCGCCGGAGAACATCGCGCCGTAGCGCCCGCAGGTGGCGATCAACGATCCGGTCTTCTCCGCCACGACCTGCAGGTAGTGCTGGACGGCGTCTTGGCCGTCCTGCACCCCCACGGTCTCCCGCATCTGGCCGGTGACCAGCTCGGCGAAGGTCTCCGCGATGATGCGCACCGCGTCCGGACCGAGCTCGGCCACCAAGCGGGAGGCCTGCGCAAACAGGTAGTCGCCGGTGAGGATGGCCATGCTGTTGTCCCAGCGCGCGTTGGCGCTGACTGCCCCGCGACGCATCGTCGCCTCGTCCATCACGTCGTCGTGGTACAGCGTGGCCAGGTGGATCAGCTCCACCACCGCGGCCGCCCGGACCACCTCTGCCGAGTCGGGCGTCGGTCCGAGTTGGGCGGCGAGCATGGTGAACAACGGTCGGAACCGCTTACCGCCGGCCTGCACCAGGTGCAGTGCGGTCTCGCTGACGAACAGCTCGCCGGCGCTGAGCTCGGCGCGGAGCAGCTCCTCGACGGCGTCCAAGCCCTGCTGCACGGACGCGGCAAGGTCGGCGTCACCCAAATCGACGCCCGCCACCTGGTGCGCCGCGCCGGGCCCCTGCTCAGACGTTCTCACGGCGTCCAACTTCTCTGGGTGCCTCTCTGTGGGGTGCGTCGCTCAGGACGGGAAGCTGCTCAAGAACGAGTGAACAGCCGACAGGTCGAGCACCGGCCCCGGCACGATGCCCAGCAAAACCGTCCCGAGGAAGCCGATACTGATGGCAACGGTAGTGAATACTCCCGGCACCGTCACGGTCGGCCCGTCCGCCGCGGGCTCGCTGAAGAACATCAGCACGATGACGCGGAGATAGAAGAAGGCCGCGACGGCACTCATCAGCACACCGACGATCACCAAGGGCGCCATCCCGTCCTGCAGACCCGCGGAGAACACCGCGAACTTGGCGATGAACCCGGCGGTGAGCGGAATGCCCGCCAAGGACAGCATCAGGAAGGCGAACACCCCGGCCACGACGGGCGAACGCTTGCCGAGCCCACTCCACTGCGACAGGTGCCCCGACTCACCCCGGGAGTCACGCACCAGCGACACCACGCCGAACGCCGCGACCACGGTGAGGCCGTAGGCCAGGAGGTAGAACAGGCTGGCGGAAAGGCCCGCAGGGGTGATGGCGATGGCTCCGACGAGGATGAAGCCGGCATGGGCCACCGAGGAATAGGCGATCATCCGCTTCATGTCCGTCTGGACGATGCCGACGATGGTGCCGATCACCATGGAAGCGATCGCGACGGCCCACATCACCGGTCGCCAGTCCCACCGCGTGCCCTCGAACGCCACGGTGAGCACGCGCAACAGCGCACCGAAGGCGGCGACCTTGGTGCAGGAGGCCATGAGTGCGGTCACCGGCGTAGGTGCACCCTGGTAGACGTCGGGGGTCCAGGTGTGGAAGGGGCCGATGCTGGCCTTGAAGCACAGCCCGACGAGCAACAGGCCGAGGCCTGCGAACAGCAGGGTGTCCGAGCGGTCGGTGCCCGAGGCCGCCTTGGCGATGTCGGCCAGCCGTACCGACCCGGCGTAGCCGTAGAGCAGCGCGAGCCCGTACAGGAAGATCGCCGACGCGAACGCGCCGAGCAGGAAGTACTTCAGCGAGGCCTCTTGGGAGAGCAGCTGCCTGCGGCGGGCCAGACCGGCCAGCAGATACAGCGGCAGGGACAGCACCTCAAGGGCCACGAACATGGTCAGCAGGTCATTCGCGGCGACGAACGCCATCATCCCGCCGACGGAGAACAGCGTGAGCGGGAAGACCTCCGTGTGCGTGGAGCGGGCTCCGGCCTGCACCCGGCTCAGCACGGTCCCGGCGGTGGTGTCGGACAAGAACGCCCCACCGGGCTCCACGGAGCGGTCGGCGATCAGCAGCACCGAGGTCGCGGCCAGCACCAGCAAGG
>JALYVL010000312.1 GCA_030853285.1 Actinomycetota bacterium
TGTTCCGTGTGCCGTCGAAGGTGAACTCGTGGATCTTCTCCTGGGGCGCGAGGTGTCCGCCGACGGCCCGGTCGGCCTGCACCCGATCGGTGCCCGGGCGTCCGTGGGCGTCGAAATACTCGACGTTGAGGTCGCCGGCGAGGACCACTGGTTCGCCCTCAGGAACCGTCGCGGCCACGACGGCACGGATCTCCGCGAGTTGCGCCATACGTTCGGCGTGGCGGCTGCCGCGTTCGTCGGCGTGCAGGTGGGTGCCGGCGATCCAGAGCGGTCCGTCCGGGATCCGTAACTTGACCAGAACCACCCCCTTGTTGGATAACACCTCGGTGGTCGTCCGCTGCACGTTGCGGTAGATGTGTTGGTACTGCGCCTCGATCGGTAAGCGGCTGAGCACGTACACCCCGCCCCCGATGACCCGGCGCAGCCCGCGGCGTCGTCCGGAGACTCCGGTCCATCCGCCGCCGAAGCCGCCGAGGTAGGGAGATGCGTGATAGCCCGAGGCCCGTAGCCGACCCACCATCGCGCGGGCCGTCCGGTTGAAGGCTTCGTTGAGCACGATGACGTCGGGGTCAGCCTGCTCGATGGCTCGCAGCGCGAGGTGCGCCCGGCGCCGCGAGCCCTTGAACTGCAACTGCAGGATGTTGAACGTCAGCAGGTTCAGGGTCATGCGATCAGCTGCGACACTCTGAATGATGCCGTCGCGGCTAGCGATCGCGGGCGAGCAGGGCGACGGGCAGCGTGGCCAGCAAGTCGCCTGCCCGCACCGTGCCCGCGTACGTGCGGTGGGTCAGCCGGTCGGTCCACTCGCCCTCGGGCAACGGCACGGTGGTGGTGCCCCACCCGTCGAGGCTGACCGACAGCCGGGTGGCGAGCGCCACGACGTCCGGGTCACCGTCCACCGGGCCGCGAGAGAACCCGATGAGATGCTGGGCGGCCTCCCCTTCGGCCAGCACGGGCGCGTAGGTCCCGCCGACGAACGACGCCGGGCGCTCCCGCCGCAGCTGCAGCGCGCGGGAAACGACGAGCAGCTTCGCCGCGCCGCTGGCATCAACCGACGGTGTGTCCAAGCTGCTGAGCAACTCGGCGCGCGCGGCATAGTCGACCTCGCGGCGGTTGTCCGGATCGACGAGGGAGTCCTCCCACAGCTCGGTGCCCTGGTAGACGTCCGGCACCCCGGGGCCGGCGAGCTGTAACAGCTTCTGGCCCAGGGAGTTCGACCAACCGTTGGGCGCCAGTCCGGTGACCAGCTCGGTCATCGACGCCGCCACCGGACCATCCAGCACCGCGTCGAGCCAGTCGTGTAGCACCGACTCGAACTCGGTGTCGACGTCGTTCCACTCGGTGCGGGTACCGGCCTCGCGGACCGCCTTCTCGGCGTAGGCGTGCAGGCGCTCGCGCAGCTGTGGCACCTGGTCGGCGGTGCGCCCGTCCGTGCCGATTCCCTGTACGGGCCACGCCCCGAACACGGCTTGCCACAACAACGACCCCATCGCACCGTCGGGGGAGGGTGCCACCTCCTCCCAGCGGGCCAAAGACTGCGCCCACAACTCGGGGACCTCGGAGAGCACATTGATCCGGGCGCGGACATCCTCGCCGCGTTTGGTGTCGTGGGTGCTCAGCGTGGTCATCGCCGCCGGCCACCGCCGCGCCCGCTCGGCGGCTGTCAGGTGGAACTCCGCCGGGCTCACGCCGAAACGCCCGGGATCACCGCCGACCTCCTGCAGGCTGGTCAGCCGGGTGGTGCGGTAGAACAGGCAGTCCTCCACCCCCTTGGCAGTGACCGCCCCGCACACCTGCTGGAACCGGGTCGCCGCCTCGCCGCCGGCCACCAGGGCGGCCGCCACGTGCTCCAAGGCCACCGCCAGCTCGGGGTGCTCGGCGGCGACCGTGGCCACCACCCCGGGCAGCAGCCCGGCCAGGATCGGGTAGTCCGCCCGGTACACCGGAACCGCCGCCACCAGCTCGACCACCGCGTCGACCAGCTCGTCGTGCGGCGCGGAGCCGGACGGCATCGCCCGCACGCAACGTTCCAGCTCCGGGCGCAAACCAGCCCGGGCCACGGAACGCTTCAGTTCGCGCTCGGTGACCGCCAGGTCGGCCGCATCGCCGGACGAGCCGGTGCGCTGCCGGGTCAGCTCGCTCAGGGCCACGGCCCCGGCGGGGTCGACGAACACCCCACCGAGCTCGCGTAGCGCGTCGTAACCCGTGGTGCCCGCCACTGGCAGCGTCGGCTCCAGCGCTTCGTCGGCCGCGAGAATCTTCTCGATCACCAGCCAACGGTCGCCGATCAGGTCCCGTAACCGGTCCAGGTAACCGGCCGGGTCGGCCAGCCCGTCGGGGTGATCCACCCGGATGCCCTCGACCAGGTCCTCGGCCGCCCAACGCCCGACCTCGGTGTGGGTGGCGTCGAACACCGCGGGATCCTCCTGGCGCAAAGCGGCTAAGCCGTTGACGTGAAAGAACCGCCGATACCCCACCAGCCCCGCGCGCCAGGGCACCAGCTGGTACGCCTGCCGCTCGTGCACCTGTTGCGCGGTCCCCTCCGAGGTGCCGGGCGCGATGGGAAAGCGGTGCTCGTAGAACGCGAGCTCGTCACCAGCAACGGTCAACGCATCCACATCCTCGGCCGACCCCAGCACCGGCAGCGCGATCCGGCCGCCGCAGCCGTTGTCCGGGCCCCAGTCGATGTCGAAGTAGTGGACGTACGGCGACTCCCGACCCAGCCGCAGGACGTCCCACCACCACCCGTTCTCCTTGGGGTTCTCCACCCCGACGTGGTTGGGCACGATGTCGACCACCAGGCCCATGCCCCGCTGCCGCGCCGCCGTGGCCAGCTCCGCCAGCCCGTCGTGTCCACCGAGGGATGTG
>JALYVL010000313.1 GCA_030853285.1 Actinomycetota bacterium
CCGGCGGTCGAACGCTGGGCGCAGACCGTCGCGGCCGAGCATGGATTCACCGACGTCAGTCACACCGTCGAGGTATTCGGTACCTGCCCAGCCTGCGCCTCAGCCCACCGCGGCCTGTAGCTCCGCGCGGGCATGGGACGCGGAGGACAGGACGAGCATCAGCATCGTGCCCAGCGCAGCGGTGTCCAACCCTGCACCGGGAAACGCGTAGCGCATGGTGACGTCGGCACGTTCCCCGTCATCGAGGAGGCCGAGCGCTCCGTACTGCACGGTTGCCCCGGCCCGCACGACCGCAGCGTCCAGCGCCGGAGCGCGCTCAAGGTCCCACAGCAACACGCAGGTCATCGAGAGCACCACAAGGCCCTCGGTCAGCTCGGCCGCCTGCACGGCGCACGGCACCTCGGCGTGCACAAAGGCCAGGGCGCCGTCCGGATCGACGAGCACCTCGACGTAGCGCTCCAGTGCAACTTGGGCGGCGGCGAGCAGTTCCTCGGCACTCACGGCGTCACGGCCCCGGGAACTCCGCCGAATCGTCGGTCCCGCGAGGCGTACTCCACGCAGGCATCCCAGAGATCGCGGCGGTCGAAGTCGGGGAACAACGTGTGCTGGAACACCAACTCGGCGTAGGCGGACTGCCACAGCAGAAAGTTCGACGTCCGCAGCTCGCCGGAAGGGCGCAGAAACAGGTCGACGTCCGGCATGTCCGGCTCATCGAGGTGGCGGGCCAGCATCTTCTCGTCCACCCGCTCCGGGTTGATCTTGCCAGCCGCGGCCAGTCGGGCGATCTCCCTGGCCGCATCGGCGATCTCGGCGCGTCCGCCGTAGTTGACACACATCGTCAGGGTGAGCACGGAGTTATTGGCGGTCAACTCTTCAGCCACCTCGAGCTCGCGAATCACGCTGCGCCACAATCGAGGTCGTCGCCCCGCCCAGCGAACACGGACACCCATCTCGTTCATCTCGTCGCGGCGGCGGCGGATCACATCCCGGTTGAATCCCATCAGGAAGCGCACCTCATCGGGACTGCGCCGCCAGTTCTCGGTGGAGAACGCATAGGCCGAGAGGTGCCCGACTCCCAGCTCGATACAGCCGCAGACGACGTCCATGAGCACCGCTTCACCGCGCTCGTGACCGGCGGTGCGCGGTAGTCCCCGCTCCTGAGCCCAGCGCCCATTCCCGTCCATCACCAGGGCGACATGACGCGGGACCAGCTCCGGCTGCAACTGCGGCGGCCGGGCTCCCGAAGGATGCGGGTCGGGTGGTCGGACCGGGCGATCAGCCGGGGTGGGCGGACGTCGGCGAGGGATCACGACGCCCATCCTGCCGGACAGTGGGTGCGGACGGGTGGGGGCTGCTTCGCTCGATGAGGGGCAGGGTGCGCAGCTGCCGCTCCAGGTGCCATTGCAGGTGGGCGGCGACCAGCCCGCTGGCCTGGCGCCTAGTGCTCACCGAGGCGTCCGAGGTCGCCGACCAAGCACCGTGCAGCAGCGCCTGCATCAATTCGAGCACGGCCGGCGCGGGGGTGGCCGAACCAGCGGGGCGGCACTGCACGCACACCGCACCCCCCGCGGCGACGTGAAACGCCCGATGGGGACCGGGGGCACCGCAGCGCGCACACTCGGACAGTGCGGGCTCCCACCCGGCAAACGCCATGGCGCGCAATAGGAACGCGTCGAGTACCAGCTCGGGCGCACGCTCGGCCGCCGCCAACGCACGCAGCGCACCGACGGTGAGCAAGTGCAGGCGCTGCACCGGTGCCCGTTCCTCACTGGCCAGGCGCTCAGCGGTCTCCAGCACGGCGCACGCGGTGGTGTAGCGGCCGTAGTCGGTGGCCAGGTCGCCGCTGAACGCGTCGATGGTCTGCACCTGGGTGATGATGTCGAGGTTGCGGCCGGGGTAGAGCTGCACGTCGATGTGCTCGAAGGGCTCGAGCCGGGCGCCGAAGCGCGAGCGGGTCCGTCGCACGCCCTTGGCCACAGCGCGCACGATCCCGTGCTCGCGGGTCAGCAGGGTGACGATGCGATCCGCCTCGCCCAGCTTGTGCAGGCGGAGCACCACGGCGTTGTCCCGATAGAGCCGCACGGCCTAGACGTGCAGCGCTTGGAAGGGAGCCCACGGGAGGTTGCGCACCACGAACCAGACCAGCACCACGGGCAGGGCTGCCTTCGGTAGCCAACTGATGTGCTGCCATGAGCGCACCCGACGCTTGCGGAGCAGGCCGAGCACCCAGGCTCCGTACGCCCACACCATCATCGCCACCGCCACGATGGACAGGGCGTTGTAGTGCACGGCCGCCCCGATGTTGCCGTGCATCAGCGAGTAGACCATCCGCATGCCGCCGCAGCCGGGGCAGTCGATACCGAACAGCGCTTTCGTGGGGCATACCGGTAGTACGCCGCCGGGCGTGGTCGGGTCGGCAAACCAGAGAGTGGCGCAACCGCACGCCGCCAGCGCAGCGGCCCCCACGGGCCCCCACCACTGCGAGCGAGCGCCGGGGTGCGCCCGTAGGGCGTGCGCGTTGAGCGACGAGACCATCCGATCAGCCTAGACCCAGGGCACCCTCCTCGCGGCGCTACTTGGTCGAGATAACCAAGGTCTCGGCGACCTTGTCATGCCAGCCTTGAAAACGCTTCGTGTTGTCGAAGAACGGCGAGAGATAGACCAGCAGCGCACCGATAAAACAAACAAAGGAAGCCGCCCATGGAAGTACCCAGCGCTTGATCGCCGGTCCCCAGCCGGGAATCTGTCCGTTGGCGACCTGCACGACCTGCACACCCATTACCTGTTTGCCGATGGTGGCACCGCGCAGGGCGATCATCGTCACTTCATAGCCTGCTGTCAGTACTCCATATAAGATGATCTCG
>JALYVL010000314.1 GCA_030853285.1 Actinomycetota bacterium
GTGCACCTCGACCTCTAAGCCAGCTCGTCCGCCAGCTCGCGCAGCTTGTTCTTGGCCACCTTGTCCAGCGTGGCCCGCGGCAACTCGTCCAGAAAGTGGACCGCGCGTGGACGTTTGAAGTCCGCCAAGCCGGCGCAGCCCTCCAACACCGTCGTGCGGATCTCGTCCTCGCTCAACGCGCAGCCCGGTCCGCGGACAGCGAACAGCACCGGAACCTCGCCGAGCATCTCGTGCTTCTGGGCCACCACGGCCTGCGCGTCCAGCACCCCCCGGTCGAGCAGGCCGACGACGAAGCCCTCCACCTGGCTGGCGGACACGTTCTCGCCGCCGACCTTGAGGATGTCCTTGTCGCGGTCGCCGAAGTAGAAATAGCCGTCCTCGCCGAGCCGCGCCATGTCGCCGCTGCGGAACCAACCGTCGCCAGCGAAGGATGACGCCATTGCCTCCGGGTTGCGGTAGTACTCGAGGAACATCTGCACGCCGCGGTTTCCGCGCACCCACAGGTTGCCGTTGATGCCCACCGGACACGGCTCGCCGGTTTCGGGATCGAGGATGGCGAACTCGTAGCCGGGTGCGGGCACGCCGATGTTCATCTCCGGCGAGTCCTGCAGGATGTCGCCGCGGGTGGCATGGGTGACCGTCTCCGTCATCCCCCAGGTCGGGAACGTCGTGACCTTCCAGTGGCTCTCGATGGCGTGCAACTTCACGCCCGTGCCCCACGTCTTGTAGCTGTGCTCCGGAACCGGCTGCGTGGCAATTGCTTTGATACAAAACGGAATCATCGAGGCGCGGGTGCAGTGGAGGCGCAGGGAGACGTCCCAGAAACGGCTGGCGGAGAACTTGGGCTGCAGCACCACGGTTCCGCCCACCCACATCGTGGACCAGAAGCTCCAGCTCTGTGCGTTGACGTGAAAGCACGGCAGGAACACCAGGTAGGTGTCGTCGCTGGTCATCAGCAGGTTCTGCGACCCGGACCGTCCCCCCCACAGAGCGTTGGCGTGGGTGTGCACGACGGCCTTGGGGCGTGAGGTGGTGCCCGAGGTGTACTGGATGCCCACCGGCAGCATCGGTTCCGCGGCCCGCGTCGGGGCTTCGTCACCGTCGCTGTACAGGCTGTCCCACGTAGGGTGGCCGTGGTCGAGCTGCTCGGCGGGGGCGGGTTCGCCGGAGTTGTCGTCGGTGACCACGAACCAGTCGAGGTTGCTCGCGTTGGCGGCGAGCTCGGCGACGAAGCGGGGCTGGGTGATGCAGCCGACGGCTTGGGAGTGCTCGGCGAAATACTGAAGCTCCTCACCGATGCACCGGGTGTTGGTGGTGACCGCGACCGAGCCCACGATCGCCGAGGCGTACCAGGCGATCATCATCTCCGGGCAGTTCTCGGCGTGGATGAGCACCTTGTCGCCCTTGCCGACCCCGCGGGCGATCAGTCCGCACGCGACTTGATTGATCTCCTGCCAGAACTGCGCGTAGGTCCACGTGCGGCCGGTGCCCTCGTGCGGCTCCCAGATGAGGAACACCTTGTCCGGCGTCTGCAGCGCCCACAGCCGCGCCAGCCAGGACACGTCCTTGCCGGCGAAGGCGTACCGCTCAGCAGCGGCCCGGGCGTCGAGCATCGGCGACTTCATGAGCGATAAGTGTAACCTGTTCTACTTTCGCGCAGGCCGGCTCGACACGCAAGGATCAGGGCATGAGCACACAGGGCCATACCGGGCAGAGGTTCGTCGGGCACGTCGTCATCGTCACCGGGGGTGGCTCGGGAATCGGGGCGGCCACCGCGCATCGCTTCGCCGAGGAGGGCGCCACTGTCGTCATTGCCGGTCGCACCCTGGACAAGCTGGCCAAGGTCGCAGCGGACGCGCGGGGGCACGTACGCACCAGGCAGGTGGACGTCACCGACCGGGTCGCGGTGCGTCAGCTCATCGACGAGGTCGCTGCCGAACACGGCAAGCTGAACGTGCTGGTGAACAACGCAGGCACCGGCTCGCCTGGGGACGTCACGCACACCAGTGACGACGACTGGACGCGCGTGCTGCACACCAATCTCGACGCGGTGTTCTACGGCTGCCGCACGGCCATGCCGCACCTCGTAGCCAGCGGGGGCTGCATCGTCAACGTGTCCTCGGTGTCCGGGTTGGGCGGCGACTGGGACAACGTCGCCTACAACGCGGCCAAAGGCGGGGTGGTGAACCTGACCCGGGCGCTGGCCATGGACCACGCCGCCGACGGGGTGCGGGTGAACGCGGTCGCGCCCTCGCTGACGGTCACGGACATGACCGGTGGCATAACGGGAAACGAGGACGTGATGGTGCGCTTCCGCGAACGCATCCCGCTGGGTCGACCCGCGCAACCGGCGGAGGTCGCCGCCGCGATCGCCTTCTTGGCCAGCGCTGACGCGAGCTTCATCACCGGCGTCAACCTGCCGGTCGATGGCGGTCTCGGCGCCTCCAACGGGCAACCTCGACTGTCATGAGCACCGACGCGTGGGGCATCTCGCACACCTGGCTCGACGACGACGAGGTGGAGCAGCATCCGAGCGAGGACACCGTGCGGGTGCTGCGTGAGGTTATCGGCGAGCCGCCGGAGGACCTGGAAGACCGTGCGCCGCTGGTAATCGTGGTCGGCGACGCCGTGGACTTGCCTGCGGGTGAGCTGGCGTGCGAAGACGGCACGGTGTTGCGGGTTGGCGGACGAGCTGAGGAGTTGTCGCTGGGGTATCACGAGCTGCGTCCGACCGACGGTCCCGTCCGACGAGTGATCGTCTCGCCGGGTCGTTGCCACCAACCGTCGGGGCTGCGGGAGTGGGGTCTGGCGGTGCAGCTGTACGCGGCACGCTCACGAGACAGCTGGGGGGTAGGAGACCTAGC
>JALYVL010000315.1 GCA_030853285.1 Actinomycetota bacterium
CGCCCGGTGAGGTCGCCCCCAGGTCGCGCCGCGGCGCGATCGGGCGGTTGCTGCGCAGCGAGCTGCGGCTGGTCTTCGGGCGGCGCCGCAACCAGATCCTGCTCGTCGCGCTGGGGTTGGTGCCCCTGCTGATCGGCATCGCCGTGAAGGTGTCGAGTGGCGGGGGCCGGGGCCGGGGCCCGGATTTCATCAACCAGGTGAGCAGCAACGGGCTGTTCCTGGTTTTCACCGCTATCGGCGTGTCCTTGCCGCTGTTCCTGCCGCTCGCGGTCGGGATCGTCAGCGGTGACGCGATTGCCGGCGAGGCGTCGGCCGGGACGCTGCGCTACCTGCTGGTGGTCCCCGTGTCGCGGAGCAGGCTGCTGGCGGCCAAGGCGTTCGGGGCGATGACCTTCGCCGCCGCGGCAGTGCTGACCATCGCAGCAGTCGGGCTCATCGCGGGCACGGCGCTGTTCGGGCTCGGCGATGTCACACTGCTCTCCGGGGACACCGTCGGGATCGGAGACGGCCTCCTGCGGGGACTGGCAGTCGGTGCCTACGCGACGCTTTCCCTCACCGGGCTCGTGGCCACCGGACTGTTCATCTCCACGCTCACCGAGGTACCGGTCGGGGCCATGGCCACCACGATCGTGGTCGCCGTCACCAGCAGCGTCCTCGACGCGCTGCCGCAGCTCTCCGCCATCCACCCCTACCTGCTCACCCACCACTGGCTGGACTTCGGCGAGCTACTCCGGTCACAGATCGACGTACCGACCCTCACCAGCGGACTCCTCGTCCAGTGCGGCTGGACCGCCATCGCCGCCACACTCGCCTGGGCCCGCTTCACCACCGCCGACGTCACATCCTGACGCGCACTCAGGCGCGTCCGATGAAGAGCCGACCCCGCCCAGCTGGCCAACGGCTCCCTCACCGGGAAGCACCCACCGCCAGCCGAAACCGCGGCGGCTGCGCAGCACGCCAGCGTCATCCCGGCTCGCTACCGCCGCCGGCTATCCCGACCAGAGCGCACCCACACCGACCGGGACTGGGCAGTACTGGCCGCCGTGCCCAAGGCGGCGACCACCCTCGGGTGCAGCCCCACCCAGATCGCGCTGACCTGGACCCCGCGCCGAACCCGCCCGCCGTAGCGACCACCCTCCTCGGCGCCACTACTACTACCGCCGCCGTGGGGAGGCAATCTCTGGGGCCGCGCCGACCAGGGCGTCAGATGGCCCCGGACGTGGTGCGGGGCAGGCCAGTTCCAAGGAACCTCGAGGACCGCGATGATTCCGGCGTAGCGGGCTGTATCGATAGCCATCGCCTCGTCCATCCGGGATGGCCGGGGCATAGTGGCTCCCGACCCCGAGGTGGCCGATGGCGGTGTGGAACCGGCGGGCCCCGTCGTTTGCCGCGTGCAGGTGCTGGTGCACCTGGTGCGCGAGGCTGGAGCGACACCGGGATCTCTCAGCAGGACCGGCAGCTTCGCTAGTGCCTCCGACCATCCCCACTCCCGTGGTTGTCTCTCGTCGAAGGCTCCGGGACTGATCGCCTCCGACGCCGGTACTTTCGCGCAATGCGGCCCCGTCGCTACTCCACCGAGGCCTGTCCTGTCGCTTCAGGGCGTGGAGTCGAAGGCGAGCCAGGGAACGTGGTGGGTCTGGGTGGTGGGGTTCCCGGAACGTCGCCCCGGGTTCGCACTGCGGTGCCGCCCGCGGGGAAGGGGACCTGGATGGCTGGGCCCCATCACGGGGGTGTTGAGCGCGAATTTCCGGTGCCCGGGGCGTAGCCGGTGCTAATTTCCGGTGCCCGGGGCGTGGCCGGTGCTGACGTCGAGGGTGATCAGGGCCCCGGGTGTGGTGGGCCCGCTGATGGATTGCCCGATGACGGTGCCCAGGGTGCTGCCGTTGGGCTGGCTGAGCTCAGTGACCGTGAAGCCGGCCTGGGAGAGCTGTTGGGTGGCGTCAGCCACCGAGATGCCCACCACGTTGGGCACAATGTTTTTGCCGGTGCCCTCCAGGTAGTGCGGGTCGGTGGGCGGCAACGCGACTGGCCCGAAGTTGTTGATGATCGGATTGATCGCCGCGTACCACGTCCTGGCCGGTTCGGCACCACCGGTGAGGTTGGCTGTTGAGCAGCTGCGCAGCGGATCGTGGCAGATGCCGCTGGGGGTGTTGGAGTCATCGAAGACCAGGTTCGCGGCGGCCAGGGTGTTGGTGAAGCCGAGGAACGCGGAGGAATACTCCCGCTCGGTGGTGCCGGTCTTGCTCGACATCGGCAGCGTCCAGTTCACTGTCCGCGCTGCCCCTGCGGCGGTCCCGGTTCGCGCGTCCTGGCTCATGGCGTTAGCCAAAGTGTTCGCCAGACCCGAGGGAACCACCTGCTCACACGCTGGGGTGTGCACCGTGACCGGTTTGCCGGTGGAGTCGGTGATCGACGCGATCGGACTCGGCGGGCACCATCTGCCACCGGAGGACAAGGTGGCGGCCACGTTGGACAACTCGACCGGGTCGACCGGGACGGGCCCCAACGTGAACGACGCCAGGTTCTGTTTTTTGAACAAGTCGGCGATGGTCGTTGACGGGTCCGCAGCACTGGGTTGCGTCGCGTAGGAACGCAACCCCAACTTCACTGCCATGTCCACCGTGGGGGTGACCCCAGTGGCGGCGATCAGCTTCACGAAAGCCGTGTTCGGTGACTCCGCCAACGCCTGGGTGACCGTGTACTGCGAGTGGTAGCTGCCGTCGTAGTTCTTCACGCAGTAGTCGTTGCTGCCGTCGTTGCAGCCACCGGAACCAAACGTAGGGGGCAGGCGCACCGTCTGGGGGGTGTCCAGAATGGTATTGATACCCAAACCCTGCTCCATCGCCGCGGCGGTG
>JALYVL010000316.1 GCA_030853285.1 Actinomycetota bacterium
CGGCGCCTCGGGCGGGCCACGCTGCAACGGGCTGCCGCAGCTGTCCCTGGACCAGCTGCCCGGCAAGTACCTGGTCACCAACACCGGAGTCAACCCGTATCCGCCGGGCTCTGACGTCCAGAAGCCCAATGTGCCCGCGCTGCTGGATTACCTGCACGGCCCCCTCCCTGGAGGCCAGCCATGAGGCACCGCGGGACCACCATGAAGCTCGCCGCCTTCACCACGGTGATGCTGCTCATTCTCGCGGCGCTGGTGGTCATCTTCGGCCAGTTCCGGTTCACCGCCACGACCTCCTACCACGCACTGTTCGCCAATGCGTCCGGGCTGAAGTCCGGTGAGCGGGTACGCATCGCCGGGGTGCCCGTGGGGACGGTGTCCGGGGTCGCCGTCACCAAGGCGAACGTGGCCGAGGTCGACTTCGACGTGGACTCCCGGTACCGGCTGATGGCCAGCACCAAGGCGGCCGTGCGTTACCAGAACCTCACGGGCGACCGTTACATGGAGCTGCTGGAGGGGTCCGGGGACCCCACGCCGTTGCCCTCCGGCGGAGCGCTGCCGACGTCCCAGACCGCTCCGGCGCTGGATCTGGACCTGCTGCTCAACGGCTTCAAACCACTGTTTCGGGCTCTCGACCCGACGCAGGTGAACCAGCTTTCCGCCGAACTGGTTGCCGTGCTCCAGAACCAGGGCGGCACCATCGAGTCGGTGTTGGGCCACACCAGCTCGCTCACCAACACCCTGGCCGACCGCGACGAGCTGATCGGGCAGGTGATCACCAACCTGAACACCGTGCTCGGTACCATCGCCAACCGCAAGGACCAGTTCTCCGCCACGCTCGACCAACTGCAGCAGCTGGTCAGCGGCCTGGCCGCGGACCGTGCACCCCTCGGCAACGCGCTGGCCAGTATCAACACCGGTACCGCGCAGCTGACCAGCCTGCTCACCGATACACGTCCGCCGCTGCAGGGGACCATCAACCAGCTCAACCGGACGGCCACGGTGCTGGACAACGGCAAGGGCGACATCGACAGCGTCGTCTCGCGGCTGCCCGACACCTACAAGCGCCTGGTGCGCACCGGGGTGTACGGCAACTTCTTCCAGTTCTACCTCTGCAACATCACCATCAAGCTCACCGGCCTCGACGGCAAGCCGTTGTCCATCAACGTCGACAACCAGACCGCGGGGAGGTGTGCGCCCCAGTGAGACATTTCCGTGAGATGAACCCGGTGCCCATCGGCATCATCGGCGTTGCGGTGACGGGCGCACTGGTGCTCGGCGCACTGAACTACGACAAGCTGCCCGGCGTGGCCGGTGGGACCACCTACCAGGCGATGTTCGCCGAGGCCGCCGGGCTCAGTCCGGGTGATGAGGTGATGGTGGCCGGGGTCAACGTCGGCAAGGTGTCGGACGTGAAGCTGGACGGCCCACAGGTGCGGGTCACGTTCACCGTGGGCGGGGACACCACGCTGGGCAATGCCACCGGCGTCGACATCAAAACCAGCACCATTTTGGGCCGCAAGGCGCTCGGGGTGCGCCCGGCGGGCACCGGCACGCTCTCCACCGCCACACCCATCCCCGAGTCCCGCACCACCTCGCCGTACTCATTGACCGGTGCGCTGGGGGACCTGACCACCACGGTTTCCGACATCAACACCCCGCAGCTCAGCGACTCGCTACAGGCACTTGCCTCGACGTTGCAGAACACTCCACCGGACCTTCGCTCGGCGTTAGACGGTCTCACCCGGCTGTCCACCAGTATCAGCTCGCGGGACGGATTGCTGCAGGAGTTGCTGAGCAACGCCGAGAGCGTCACCTCGGTGCTCGCCCAACGCAGCGATCAGCTCAACACTTTGGTGGTCGACGGCAACTCATTGCTCGCCGAGCTCGATCAGCGGCGCGCCGTGCTCAGCGAGTTGTTCGTGAACGTGCAGGCGGTGGCCAACCAACTCACCGGCCTGGTCAAAGACAACGAGACGCAGCTGGCCCCGACGCTGGCGCGGCTCAATTCTGTGCTGGACGTGCTGCAGAAGAACAAGGACAACCTGCGCGACGGCATCGACGGGCTGGTCAAGTTCCAGGCCACGCTGGGCGAGGCGGTCTCCAGTGGGCCCTTCTTCAACGCTTACGTGCAGAACCTGATCCCCGGCAGCGAACTCAAGCCGCTGGTCGACGCCGCGCTGGCGCCGTACGTCGACAAGGCCGCAGGCGGCACCGCGCCCGCGCCTGCGGCTGCCCCAGCACCGGCACCGGCACCGGGGGGCGGACGATGACCAAGAAGTCGATGCTGACCCGCGCGGGTGTGCTCGTGGTGGTCGTCGCGGTGCTGGCGGCGGCCAGCTACCTGCTGTTGCCCGGCCCCAAGAAGAACACCATCGTCGCCTATTTCACCTCCACCACCGGCATCTACTCCGGCGACGACGTAAAAGTGCTCGGCGTCAAAGTGGGCAGCATCGACTCGATCACCCCCGAAGGTGAACGCTCGAGAGTGACGCTTAGCTTCGCCGCGGACCAGCCGGTACCAGTCGACGCCAAGGCGCTGATCGTCTCGCAGAGCTTGGTGTCCTCCCGCTTCATCCAGCTCGCGCCGGTGTACACCGGCGGGCCGAAGATGGGCGATCACGCCGTGATCGACGAGAAGCGCACGGCGGTACCGGTGGAGTGGGATCAGATCAAGGACCAGCTGGGCAAGCTCGCGACGGCGCTGGGGCCAAGCGGGGCCGACAAGAACGGCGCGCTGGGCAACGTGGTGAACTCTGCTGCCGCGGCCTTGCAGGGCAACGGCCAGACCTTGCACGACACCCTGACCCAGCTC
The DNA here is from genome assembly GCA_030853285.1 of Actinomycetota bacterium. GTDB lineage: Bacteria > Actinomycetota > Actinomycetes > Mycobacteriales > Mycobacteriaceae > X156. The sequence goes on from JALYVL010000316.1 coordinate 2,813, forward strand.
TCCCAAGCCATCAAGACCCTCTCCGACGGGCGGGTGGACC
>JALYVL010000317.1 GCA_030853285.1 Actinomycetota bacterium
ATGTCCAACTTCTTTGCCCAGACCAAGGTGCTGGCGTTCGGCAAGACTGCCGAGGAGATCGCCGCCGAGGGCACACCGGAGGATGTGGTGGCGCACAAGGTGATGCCCGGCAACCGTCCATCGACCTCCATCCTCGCGCCGAGGCTGACCCCGTCGGTGGTGGGTCAGCTGGTGGCGTTGTACGAGCACACCGTGTTCGTCGAGGGAACCATTTGGGGCATCGACTCCTTTGATCAGTGGGGCGTCGAGCTCGGCAAGACGCAGGCCCGAGAGCTGACCCCGGCCCTGGTGTCCACCGAACCTCCCGCGCCGCAGTCCGACTCCTCCACCGACGCACTGATACGGGCCTATCGCGAGCTGCGTGGACGGTAGGGCCTTCGGCCCTGTGCGTGAATAGTGTTCACGGGGCGACCCTTTTCACGCACAGGGCCGAAGGCCACCACCGCCCGCCACCCGAGCAGAAACACCCCGAGCACGACGGTGGCGACGACGATGAAGGAGAACGCGGTGCCCGCACCGCTGATCACCCGCGCCACCATCCCGACGCCGACGGTGACCACCCAGAGCAGTGCCCCTGTCGGCCAGAGCGACAGCGGCCTACGCCACGCTCGGGCCCCAATCCACCCCAGTGCCAGTCCGGCCAGAAAAGGCCACGCCGTCGTCGCGATGCCGACCAACGCGGAGGATTCCTCGTGATTGTGTCGGCCGATGGCGACGAACACCAGCACCAGCACCACGTCGGCGAGCAGTGCCCCGCCTACCTTTCTCGTCATTGCTACAGCCATCCCTTGTGCCGGAAACCGAAGAACAATCCCCCGGCGATGAGCAGCATCAACGCCACGCTGGAGAAGAAGCCCCACTCCTGCTGAAACCCCGGATATGGCACGTTCTGCCCGTAGAACCCGGTCACCGCAGTGGGGATGGCGATGATCGCCGCCCACGAGGTCAACCGCTTCATGATCTCGTTGAGCCGGTTGCCCTGAATGGTCAGGTTGGTCTCCAGGATGGTGGTCACCAGGTCCCGCAGGCTTTCCGTCCACTCCGTGGCGCGCAGCACGTGGTCGTACACATCCTGGAAGTAGTGCAGCATCTCCTCGTCCAGCACGTGCAGGTCGCGGCGCATCAGCGTGTTCAGCACCTCTCGCATCGGCAGCACCACCCGACGGGTCAGCACCAGGCTCTTGCGCAGCTCGAAGCTCCGGCGCTGCACCTCGGTGCCCTGGGGCTCGTCGGAGAACAGCTGATCCTCCAGGTCCTCGATCGCATCGTCCAACGACTGCACGGCCGTGAAGTGCCCGTCGACGATGTAGTCGAGCAACCCGTGCAGCAAGAACGCGACCCCGTGCTTGGCCAGGTCGGAGTTGTCGTCCCAGCGCTGCATCACGCGCTCCACCTGCAGGCGGTCATCCTTGCGCACGGTGATCAACGCCTGCGGCAACACGAACGCGGCGACTTCGCTGGTGTGCAGTTCCCCGCTGGAGTCTTCCAGGCGCACCCCGTAGGCGTTGAGAAACAGGTGGCTGCCGTAGCGGTCGACCTTGGGGCGCTGCCGTTCGTGCACGGCGTCCTCCTGGGCCAGCGGGTGCAGCCCGAACTCCTCCGAGAGCACCTCCAGGTCGTCCAGCTCGGGGTCGAGCAGGTCCAGCCAGACGGTCACCCCGTCATCGCCGACGTACTCGCTGATGTCGGCGACGGGGAAGCCCTCGAGCTCCAACACGCCGCCGCGGTACAAGCGGGTGCGCGCCTCGCAGCGGGTCGGGCTCTGCGCACACGCCGCCCGCGGTGAACTGTGCTCAACATCCATAACGGCAAGTCTGGCAGGTGCCTTTGCCACACTGGGCCCATGCACCCGTAGCTTGACGACCATGAGTGCACGCGCAGCCGTCGTCGTCACCGGTACCGAGGTGCTCACCGGACGGGTGACCGACCGCAACGGCCCCTGGCTGGCCGAGCAGCTCCGCCTGCTCGGCGTCGACATCGGGCACCTCGTGGTGGTGGGCGACCGGCCCGATGAGCTGGGTGCCGCGTTGGCGTTTCTGGCCGAGACCGGTGTCGACCTCACTATCACCACTGGCGGCCTGGGACCTACGGCCGACGACCTGACCGCTTCCGTCGTAGGCGAGGTTCAGGGACGGCCCGCGGAACTCGACCTGGCACTGCAGCAACGTATTTCGGCGATCATCGAGCGCCTCTCCACGCGTCTGCGCTGGAGCATCGACGCCGCCGCCGCCGCGGCCGGCATTCGTAAGCAGGCCATGGTGCCCGTGGGCGCCGAGGTGCTGGAACCGATCGGCACCGCACCCGGGCTGGTGGTGCCGGTGGCTGACGGACGCAGCGGCCCACCGGTGGTGGTGCTGCCCGGACCGCCGCGCGAGCTGCAAGGAATGTGGCCTGCCGCAGTGCAGTCGGCGCTGGTGCAGCAGGCGCTCGCGGGGCGCTCCGAGCTGCGTCAGTCGACGATGCGGCTGTGGGGCACCCAGGAGCCGGAACTCGCCGCCACGCTGCGCGGAGTCGAGGGGTCGCTCGACGAGCTGGAGATCACCACCTGCCTGCGCGGCGGCGAGCTGGAGATCGTGACCCGGTACGCGCCGTCTGCCCAGAGCCGATACGAACAGCTGGTCGGTGCCGTGCGGGCAGCCCACTCGGCGGCGCTGTTCTCCGCCGACGGGTCCACAGTGGATGACCAAGTCGCTGGTCTTCTCGATTCCCAGGGGTGGACCGTAGCCACCGCAGAGAGCTGCACGGCCGGACTGCTCGCCGCTCGGCTCACCGACCCGGCAGGCGCATCGGTGCGGGTGCTCGGCGGCATCGTCGCCTACTCCAACGAGGTGAAGTCGGGCATGGTCG
>JALYVL010000318.1 GCA_030853285.1 Actinomycetota bacterium
GCGCTGACCACTGGGCGTAGTACGCGCGGTAGGACTCCAATGTGCGTACCATCGGGCCGTTGCGTCCCTCCGGGCGCAGCCCGGTGTCCACTTCCAGTGGCGGGTCCGAACTCGCCGCGCCCAGCAGGGCACGCACCCGCTCCACCACCCGCGACGTCCAGCGAACCGCCTCCTGGTCGTCAGCGCCGCCCCGCGGCTCGCAGACGAACAGCACGTCCGCATCGGAGCCGTATCCCAGCTCGGCACCCCCCAGGCGCCCCATTCCGATCACGGCAATGGTGGCCGGGGCAGCGCGACCCTCGGCGGCGGCGTCACCGGCCGCCCGCAGGGCGGCGTCGAGAACTGCAGCCCAGACCGACGACAACGCCGCACACACCTGCGTCACGTCCAGCAAGCCGAGCAGGTCTGCGCTGGCCACCCTGGCCAGCTCATGCCGGCGCAGGCGCCGCGCCGCCTCCACCGCTCGCTCCGGGCTGCTGTGCCTGCCCGCTCCGACCCGGAGCCCGTTGGCCACCTCCTCGGGGGTCACCTCCAACAGCCGCGGGCCACTCGCACCGTCGGCGTACAGCCGGACCACCTCGGGGGCGCGAATCAACAGATCCGGCAGGTACGCCGAGGTGCCGAGCACCGTCATCAGCCGCTGGGCCACCGCGCCCTCGTCGCGCAGCGTGCGCAGGTACCACGGCGTCTCGCCCAGCGTGTCCGACAGTCTGCGGTAGGCCAACAGTCCGCCGTCGGGGTTGGGGGTATCGCCCAGCCAGTCCAACAGCGTCGGCAACAACACAGCCTGCAGACGTCCCCGTCGGGATACCCCTTCGGTCAGGGCCCGAAGGTGGTTGAGCGCGTTGTCCGGGGACACGTAGCCCAGCGCCGCGAGCTGGCGGACCGCGGCGTCCTGGGACAACCGCAACGACGCGGAGTCCGAGCGCGCGACCGCGTCCAGGAGCGGTCGGTAAAACAACTTCTGGTGCAGCCGGCGCACCCGTACCGCATTACGGCGGATCTCCGCGCCGAGCACCCCCGCGGCGTCCGCGCGACCGTCGGACCGCATATGGGCCGCCCGCGCGAGCCACCGCATGGCGGGCGCATCCGCTGGATCGGGCAAGGTATGGGTGCGGCGCATCCGCTGCAGCTGCAGGCGGTGCTCGAGCAGCCGCAAGAACTCGTAGGAGGCGGTGAGGTTGGCCGCGTCTTCCCTGCCGATGTAGCCGCCCCCACCCAGCGCCGCCAGGGCGTCCACAGTAGGCAGCACGTGCAAGGTCGCGTCGTCGCGGCCGTGCACGAGCTGTAGCAGCTGGACGGCGAACTCCACGTCGCGCAGGCTGCCCCGTCCCAGCTTCAGCTCACGATCACGCAGCTCGGTGGGCACGTTTTCCTCCACCCGGCGGCGCATCGCCTGCACCTCGGGTACGAAGTCCTCCCGTTGGGACGCCGTCCACACCATGGGTGAGACCGCGTGCAGATAGTCCTCGCCGAGCTGGAGGTCCCCGGCCATCGGTCGGGCCTTGAGCAGGGCCTGGAACTCCCAGGTCTTGGCCCAGCGCTGGTAGTAGGCGACATGCGATTCGACCGTGCGCACCAGTGCCCCGGAGCGCCCTTCCGGGCGTAGGCCGGCATCAACTTCGAAGAAGGCGCTCCCGCCGATGCGCATCATCGCACCGGCTATGCGGCTGGCCACCGCGTCGGCGGGTTCGGCGGCGAACACCACGTCGACGTCGCTGACGTAGTTGAGCTCACGCGCCCCGCACTTGCCCATGGCGATGACGGCGAGGCGGACGGGGCACGGCGTATCCGGGCAGACCTCGGCCACCGCGACGGCCAGCGCCGCCTGCAGCGCTACGTCGGCCAGGTCGGACAGCTGCGCGCACACCTGCACGTACGGCAGCACGGGCAGATCCTCGACCGTGGCGGCCAGGTCGGCGGCGGCGAGCATCAGAATCTGGTCCCGGTAGGCCTTCCGTAACGCTGCGGCGGCCTGCGGACCGGTGACTCCCGCCCGATGCAGCGCCGAGTCCGGTTCGGGTTCGGCCTGCACGGCGGCGAACAGCTGCGCCTGCATCGCTGATGGCGTCGGTAGCGCGGTCGCGGAGCCCAACAGTCGCCACGTGCCCACCTCGGCAACCAGGTGATCACTCAACGCTGTGGACGCCCCGAGGACTCCGAAAAGCCTGCCGCGCAGAAGCTTCTCCACGCGTAGGCGCTGCTCCAGCTCCGCCCACCCGTCGCCGAGTACCTCGGCCAACCGGGTCAGCCCGCGCAGGGCCAGGTCCGGATCGGCCGCCCGGGACAGCGCCCACAGCACCTCGCTGTGCTCCGGCCCGGTCCAACCCAGCGTGCTCAGCGCGGCATCCGCGGTGACATCCACGAGGCCCAGCCGGCCGGGCGCGGGAACCCCCGAGCGGTACGGGTCGACGCGGGTCATGCTCCACCGAGCAGCGGGAGCTCGCGGCTGCCTCGAACGCCGGAAGCCGCCAGCCCGACAAATCGCGCCACGATGGGCTCCCAGGTCTCGGCCACGTCGCGGTGGCCCTGCTCCAGCAATCCGTCCTGGTGGGCCATCGTGGCCGCCGCCTCCGGCGCGGACGCCATCCACTCGCGCACCAGCTCGGGGGTGGTCTCGATGTGGAACTGCAGACCCCACGCGCAGGGACCCACACGGAACGCCTGGTTGGTGCAGTGCGGCGAGACGGCGAGCAGGGTGGCATTGCCGGGCAGGCGGGACACCTCGGCACTGTGGAACTGCACGACGTCCGGAGTGAAGGGCAGTGCAGCCAGCAGGGGGTCGGCCGCCGCGGCATCGCGCTTGGCCACGAGACGCATGCCCGCCTCGGGCCCGTTCACC
>JALYVL010000319.1 GCA_030853285.1 Actinomycetota bacterium
GGGACCGATAGCGTGTGAGCCCCGTCCCGCGCCGGCCCCGATCGAGGGACACCTGGGGCAGGCCCACTCCTCCCGCCCGCAGCAGGCACCGCCATGGAACCCGAACAGTGGTCCGTGGGTGGGCGAAGACGGTCGGCTGACCGATGAGGACCCGAACGTCCGTCGGCTGGGCGGCGAGGTCCGGTGAGCCCGCTGACGGCCGACGACGTCGAGTCGATCCCGTTCTTCGGCGACGGATTCAAGGTCGGCAAGGACCTCTCCGAGGGAAATCTGGCCACGGCGGCCAACGATGTACACGGCGTGCTGGGTGACATCGGAAACTTCGCCAAATCCGCTGGGGGCAAGGCGAGTTGGGCCGATCCGCTGAGCATGCTCGCCAATCACGGATTCGGCTTCTTGCTCAGCCATTGCGGAGCACTGAAGCACGCCATGGAAGCGGTCACCGGCGACTCGGGCACCGTGACCCACGCGGCGGAGACTTGGGGTGACATCGCCAAGGACCTGAAGGAACTGGCGCACTCCACCCAGCAGACGGTGGGGTCCGGGTTGAAGGACTGGGGCGGGCAGGGCGCCCAGGCTGCGGGCAAGCAGCTCGCCGAGCTGGTCACCGCCATCGACGGCATCGGCACCGAAGCCGCCAACATGCAGCAGCTGTTGGCCGCGAGCGCGTCGCTGATGGAGGCGGCGCTGGACATCGTGAAAAGCATCATCAGCGACCTCGTGAGCTGGTTGATCATGACCTGGATTGCGGCGCAGGCCGCGGCGGTGCCGTCGCTGGGCTCGTCCGAAGCTGTCGCGCTGGAGGCGTCGGTGGTGGAGATCGAGATCACCAGCGTGCGGGTCGGCGCCAAGGTGATGGAGGTCGAGCGGATGCTGGTCCGCATCGAGCAGGTGGTGGTCCGGATCGAGCGCACGGTTGGCACGCAGGCTCAGACCATGTCCAAGCTCTCGAAGTTCAAGAGCGCAGTGGGCAGCGGTATCAAGGACACGCTGAAGGACAGCACCAAGAGCGCGTTGACCGATGCGGGGACGGGCGTCGGTGCCGGCTTGATCGACCAGACCGCACACAGCGACGGTGGCCCGGTCTCCCAGTCCGACATCACCCGCGGGTTGGACCTGAACCACTGAGTACCCGCTTATCGGCGGCGCGCGTTGGGCCCGGCGCAGGGCATGATTCCGTGGTGGCGAGGTGGTGTCGGTCCCCGGAGTGCGGCTTGCGTGGTGACTGCGCGGTGACCCGGGTGGTGGTAGGAGCCGCGCTGGTCGGCGTGCTGCAGGGAGTGCTTGCCATCCTGCTGGTGGTGTGGCTTGGCGCCCCAGGGGACAGCACTGGCTGGTTCTCCTACACCCCGCTCAGTGGCGCCGAGGGCGTGCGCTTGCCCGGAGACGCGGGCTGGGAGCCGCGGTTGCTCCTCGTCCCCCTGACCTTGGCGGGGCTCGGTGCCGCGGGAGCCTATGTCGGCGTGCGCCGCGGATGGTGCAGGGCCCCGACCGTGACCCCGTCGCCGCCCCGGCGGGTGCGCGTGGCGTTCGCGCTCGGCCTGGCCGGGCTGGTGCTCGCTGTCGTGACCGTGGTTGTGGCTCCAACCATGTTCGACGCGACGGTGTGGGTGGAGTTGCCGACCACCGGCCCGCCCGCCGCGTCGCGGGGTTATGCCGACTATCTGCCCGCCAGCGGACCGAGCACGATGGTTGGCATGCTGGTGGGGCTCATCGGCGGGTCGGCCGCGGGTGCCGCCGTGCTCGTGGCGCTCACCGGTCTGCGCGAAGGACGACGATGGGGCCGGATCGGTGTCGGTGTGACCGTCGGAGTGGGCATCGTCGCTGTCGGGTCCCAGTTGCAGCTGCGCGGTGTGGCGGCGAGCACGCTGCTGGGCGAGGTCGTCGCGCTCGCTCTCGGCGTGGCGGCGCTCGTCCTGACCCGCCGCTCCGTTGCGGGGGATTGGTTTCGCCGGAGCTGAACCCGACTACGCGTGGCCCGATGCTGATCGGGCAGGTTCTGTCAGCGCACGGTTGGCAGAACCTGCCCGATCGGGTTCACGGACTACGCGGCCTTGGGCAGCGGCTCGACCCGGGGCACGTCGTTGTCGCCGCGACCGGTCCACGGCATCGCCAGCTTGACGATTTTCTTCGCCACCGAGCCGAGCTGCGCGGTCAGTCCACCGGTGTTGTACGGCAGCCCGTAGCGCTCGCACGCGTCCCGCACCGTCTCGGACATCTCGGCGTAGCGCCGGGCAGGGATGTCCGGGAACAGGTGGTGCTCGATCTGGTGCGACAGGTTGCCCGTCAGCACGTGAAACAGCGGGCTACCGCTGATGTTGGCCGAACCCAAGATCTGGCGGAGGTACCACTGGCCGCGGCTTTCGTTCTCCGCCTCTTCCTCGGTGAAGGTGGCGACGCCGTCGGGGAAGTGTCCACAGAAGATGATGGAGAAGCTCCACACGTTGCGGATGAGGTTCGCCGAGACGTTGCCCGCCAGGGTGATCGGCGCGAACGGACCGGACAGCAGGGGGAACAAGAGGTAGTCCTTACCCACCTGCTTCAGTGCCTTGCCTGCCATCTTCTTTCGGATCGCGGAGGTGTCCGACCACTTCTTCTCGCGGGTGATGAGCTTCTCGACCTCCAGGTCGTGCAGCATCACGCCCCACTGGAAGAACAGGCCCAAGCCGATGGCGTAAATCGGGTTGCCCAGGTAGTACGGGTTCCACTTCTGCGCCTCACTCATCCGCAGAATTCCGTAGCCCACGTCGCGGTCCTTGCCCACGATGTTGGTGTAGGTGTGGTGCATGTAGT
>JALYVL010000320.1 GCA_030853285.1 Actinomycetota bacterium
CAGCGCCACGTCCAGCTCGGTGCGGGTACCCGGCGTCGGGACAGCGCCGAAGTTCTTGTGCGCCATGGAAATTGAGCGGTTGACCAGGTTGCCCCACTCGTTGGCCAGCTCGAAGTTGGTGCGCCGCACAAACTCGTCCCAGGTGAAGTCGGTGTCCTGGTTCTCCGGCCCGGCCACCGAGATGAAGTACCGCAGGGCGTCTGCGCCGTACTCGCGGAGGAAGTCCCGGACGTAGATCACGGTGCCTCGGCTGGTGGAGAACTTGGAGCCGCTCATGGTGAGGAACTCGCTGCTGACCACCTCGTGCGGCAGGTTCAGCGTGCCGAGTGCGCCGGGCTGGCCGCCCAGCGAGCCTTGCCCATTGTGCCCCAGCAGCTCCGCGGGCCAGATCTGAGAGTGGAAGGTGATGTTGTCCTTGCCCATGAAGTAATAGCTCAGCGCCTGCGGGTCACACCACCACTCCCGCCACGCCTCGGGGTCACCGGTGCGGTGCGCCCACTCGATGCTGGCGGAGAGGTAGCCGATGACCGCGTCGAACCAGACGTAGAGCTTCTTGTCCGGACGTTCCGACCAGCCATCCAGCGGAATGGGCACCCCCCAGTCGATGTCGCGGCTCATGGCCCGGGGGCGCAGGTCCGCGATCAGGTTGAGGCTGAACCGCAGCACGTTGGGGCGCCAGTCGGTGCGCGTCTTGAGCCAGTCGCCCAACGCGTCGGCCAGGGCGGGCAGGTCGAGGAAGAAGTGCTCGGTCTCCACGAACTTCGGAGTCTCACCGTTGATCTTGCTGCGGGGGTTGATGAGGTCGGCGGGGTCGAGCTGGTTGCCGCAGTTGTCGCACTGGTCACCCCGGGCGCTGTCGTAGCCGCAGATCGGACAGGTGCCCTCCACGTAGCGGTCGGGCAGCGTGCGACCGGTGGACGGGCTGATCGCGCCGGTGGTGGTCTTGGGCACCAGGTAGCCGTTGGTGTGCAGGGTGCGGAACAGCTCCTGCACCACCGCGTAATGGTTGCGGGTGGTGGTGCGGGTGAACAAGTCATAGGACAACCCGAGGCCTTGGAGATCGTCGACGATGACCCGGTTGTAGCGGTCGGCCAGCTCCCGGGTGCTCACACCCTCGTTCTCGGCCTGCACCAGGATGGGCGTGCCGTGCTCGTCGGTACCACTGACCATCAGTACGCGGTTGCCGACCATCCGCTGGTAGCGGGAGAACACGTCGGAGGGAACACCGAAGCCGGAGACGTGCCCGATGTGGCGCGGACCGTTCGCATACGGCCACGCAACAGCGGTGAGGACGGAAGACGGCATGCACGTCAGCCTATCGACCCCCGGACGGCAGGCTGTGCGGGTGCGAGTGCAGCGCTCGGGCGCCGGCGGCGAGCGCCGCCACCCGGCTTCAGTCGCGAGCGGCGAGTACCGCCTCGTAGAGCTCACGCCGGGAGCCGCCGTGCAGCACCGTCACCTGCCCGCACGCGTCCTTCAGGCGCGCCCCCGCAGCGACCAACTCCCCCACTTGCGCCACCAACTCCGCCATCGCGGGCGGCCCCGCGGGCGGCGCCCCGGCCAACACCACGGTGATCTCTCCGCGCACCCCGTCCGCGGCCCAGGCGGCGAGCTCGCCCAGAGTTCCGCGCCGCACCTCCTCGTAAATCTTGGTCAGTTCTCGGCACACTGCGGCACGGCGATCCGCGCCGAGGACGGTGACTGCGTCGGCCAGACACGCCGCAAGGCGGTGCGGGGCCTCGAAGAACACACACGCTCGCGGCTCGTGCAGCAGTTGCGCGAACCAGGTCTGGCGGGCGCCCGGCTTGCGCGGCGGGAACCCGTCGAAGCAGAAGCGTTCGCAGGGGATGCCGGACAAGGCCAGCGCCGTGGTCACCGCCGATGGGCCCGGCAAGCACGTGACCGCCAGACCTGCCTCGACGCACGCCACCACCAGCCGGTAGCCGGGGTCGCTGACCGAGGGCATGCCGGCGTCGGTAACGAGCAGGACCGTCTTGCCTGCGGCGACCTCACCCACCAGCGCGGGCGCCCGCGAGGCCTCCACCGCGTCGTAGAAGCTGACCATCCGTCCGGTGATGCGCACGTCCAAGGCCGAAGCGAGCATCTTCGTCCGCCGGGTGTCCTCGGCAGCGACCACGTCCGCGGTGGCCAGCGCCCCCCGCAGGCGCGCCGAGGCGTCGCCGAACTGGCCCATCGGCGTCGCGGCGAGCACGAGGCGTCCGGTGGGGGCGATCATCACGTCGGTCAGCCTACGATTACCGGGTGACTCTGCTGGCCGCACCGCCGTCCCTCGCCGGCGCCGGCCCCACTCCAGTGGTCACGCCGCGGGACGAGCCCCCGACCGATCGCCTCCGCGGCTGGGTCGTCACCGGGGTGCTCACCATGCTCGCTGTCCTCACCCGCTTCTACGGACTGGGCTACCCCACCGACGGCGGCACGCCCATCTTCGACGAGAAGCACTACGTGCCGCAGGCCTACCAAGCGCTGACCAACGGCGGCGTCGAGGACAACCCGGGCTACGAGCTGATCGTGCATCCGCCCGTCGCCAAGCAGCTGATGGCCGTGGGCGAGTGGATGTTCGGCTACACCGGCGTGGGGTGGCGTTTTGCCTCCGCCGTCGCCGGGGTGCTGGTCGTGCTGCTGGTCGTTCGCATCGTGCGCCGGATGACGCGGTCCACCCTGATCGGGGCGATCGCCGGCATCCTCATCATCTGCGACGGCATGACCTTCGTGACGTCGCGCGTCGGCATGCTTGACATCTTCTTGGTGCTGTTCGTCGTCGCGGCGCTCGGT
>JALYVL010000321.1 GCA_030853285.1 Actinomycetota bacterium
CCGTTCTTGCTGACCAGCTGCCGGTAGGCGGTGGAGTTGACCAAGCCGGGAGCTGCTGCCTCCTCCCAGGTCAGGTGGGCTGGCTTGGGCATCAGCTGGTTGGACTTGACCAGCGACAGGTGGGCCAGACCACCGAAGTTGGTCTCGAATCCCCAGATGCGTTGCTGGTCGTCGAGCATCGTGTCGTTGTGCCCGTCCGGGCTCTCCAGCTCCACCGACAGACAGTGCGCGACAACCTCGTCGCCCGGCTTCCATGCGCTCACCCCAGGTCCGGTACGCAGCACCACGCCGGCCAGGTCGGAGCCAATGACGTGATAGGGCAGGTCGTGGCGCTTGGTCAGCTCGTTGAGCTTGCCGTAGCGGCGGAGGAAGCCGAACGTGGGCACCGGCTCGAAGATCGAGGTCCACACCGTGTTGTAGTTGATGGAGCTGGCCATCACAGCGACGATTGCCTCGCCGGGGCCCAACTCGGGTACGGGTACGTCTTCCACGTGCAACGACTCCCGCGGATCCTTGTCCCGCGTCTCGCGGCCGGCGAACATGTCGACCTCGTCGGCGTGCACGGTGACCGCCCGATAGGTCTTCGGCAGCGGTAGATCGCCGATCGTGTCGAGTCGATCGGACTGGATGGCAGCGAGGATCTCTTGCACTGGGGACACACCTCCGTTGAACGTCGAGCGTGGCGCGGATCGATTAGCCGAGCATGTTACTGGCTGGTAACCGACTCTGTGGCGGCAGGCTCGACCAGCTCCACGAGCACACCACCGGCATCCTTGGGATGGACGAAGTTCACCCTCGAGCCGGAGGTGCCGCGGCGCGGTGCGTCGTAGAGCATGCGCAGGCCCCGGTCGCGCAAAGTCTGCGACACCGCTTCGACATCGGTCACTCGATAGGCGAGCTGCTGCAGCCCGGGACCGTTGCGATCGATGAACTTGGCGATGGTCGACTCGGGGGACAGCGGGGCCAGCAGCTGGATCTGGGCGTTGCCGGTGCCGATCATGGCTTCGCGCACGCCCTGTTCCTCATTCACTTCCTGGTGGGTCAGCTCAAGCCCGAAGGTGTCGCGATACCAGGCGATAGCAGCGTCGAGGTCGGGTACGGCGATGCCCACGTGGTCGATACAGGTGATGAGAGCGTGCTCGCCAAGGGGGGCGGCGCTGAGCGGGGATTGGGTCATGGGGCACAACTTAGAGCGTCCGGCAATTGATGGTTACTTGAGTCGGCGGGTGGTGGGTCGGGTCGGCCAGCGGTAGCGGGTGCGGGCTTCGTTGATGAGTCGGCGGATGACGGTGAGGGTGGCGGCGAGGTGCAGGTAGAACTCGACGGTGCTGCGGCGTTTCTCGGTGCAGCGGCGGATCTTGCCGTAGCCGTTCATCCAGGAGTGGGTGCGTTCCACGACCCACCGTTTCCCGGCCTGGATGGGGGCGGGGATGCCTTTGCGGGCGATCTCGTGGACGTAGCCGAGTTCGTCGAGCAGGTCCCGGGTGCCGGTGGAGTCATAGCCGCGGTCCAGGTGCACACACGGTTGGTTGGGCAGCGGTCCGATCATGTCCGGGATCTGGCGCATGGTGGGTTCGAACAGGGGTGAGTCGTGCCGGTTGGCGCCAGCGGCGACGAGGGCGAGGGGGATGCCGCGCCCGTCGGTGACCACCGAGCGTTTGGTGCCCTGCTTACCGCGATCGACCGGGGACCGACCCGAAAGCTCCCCTCCGCAGGGCGATTTGGTGATCGACCCATCCAATGAGAGGTCGTCGAGGTCCAGGCCGATCATCTGGTCGTAGGCGGCGAGCGCGGCTTTGAGCAGTTCCACACCTACGTCGCGCTGCGCCCAGTCGGCCAGTCGGCGGCGGATCGTGCGATCCGAACACCCCGGGGTGGCGATGCGCTCGTAACCGCTGCCGTGGACCAGGGCGGCGAGCACGTGGTCGAACACCACCCGGTCGGGGATCCGGCGGCGGTGACACCCCCACGGATGCGTCGCCGCGAATTCGGGGCGATCGTCGTCATTTAACAGCGTGGAGAACTGGACCCACAGGGGTTCGGTCAGGGATGCTGGCAGCAGGGGCACGGACCCTCCCGGTGATCAGTAGGACTTCAGCAATCCCATGATCAAGCCGGGGTCCGTGCCCCAACCCGCAACGACACACCAGCAACATCCGACCCACCAGTCACATCAATTGCCGGACGTTCTTAGTCATAGGAGTAACGGTCCACCAGCAGAGTCAGTCCGGCGGCGGCGCCCACCTCGAGCAGGGCCAGCGGCTCGGGCAGCCCGACCAACGCGGGCAGCAGCATCGCGCAGCGAGCCGCCTCGTTGGTCTGGGTGCGCCTGGCCCGCATCACCGCGGCCAGCTCGTCTGCCCGGCCGCGAACCAGGGCCCGTAGTGCGTGGATGTTCGGTGGGGTGCCAAGGAGGTGCCGGGCCGCGGCGAACAGCAGGTTCGGCTGACGCTTCGCCGCCGGCAGGGCGCTCAGAAACGCCAGAATCTGTTCGTCCGCGGCAACCGCCTCGGCCAAGACGGCATAGGCCGGTGCCCGGGCGATCGTTTCTCTGCCGGCGAACCGCCGATAGTTCGCCGCGGTGCTCACCGCAGGGTCGTGACCCGCCATAGCCCCACCCGCCGCAGGCTGGTCCCTACCGCTCACCATCGGTCCATCCTGGCACCATCCCCAGCGGCGGGAAGTGGCGGCGGTGGGACAACGGCCGCTGAAGCCGCCGCCGCCGTCCAACGCGGCCGACGAGGTGGGCCCCCGGTTGGTTGTCCCGCAGGCCCTCGCCGTGGAG
>JALYVL010000322.1 GCA_030853285.1 Actinomycetota bacterium
GCACGGCCGCGGCAGCCCGAAGCGCGGCAAGGCGCGCGCAGGCGAACCGCTCGGCGGCGGTACCGGCCAGCCGCGCCTGCTCGAGGCCTTCGGCTGCCTGGTCCAGCAGCATGACCACCGAACGCTCCGCGACCGCGGGGTTCGCGGTGGACTGACTCATGGGCACACCTCATCATTTCCGAACACGTGTTCGATGCGAGGTCGACTGTAACCTCGACCCCTCCCCCGCCGTCAAGGTCCCGTCGGTTCGACCGTGGTGTGATTGATCCGTGGCTGTGCGCATTCTCGATGTCTCGCCGGACGACCTGCGCACCAGGATGGGCGAGGCGCTGGGGATCTACGTGGCCGCCATGGGCTACCCACAGGGCACAGCGGCCCACCGCGCTCCGATGTGGGCCGAGCACATGCTTCGGGCGGGATGGCAGGCGGTCGCCGCCGTGGGCGACGCCCCCAGCGGATCGGGTACGGCGAGTGCCCCCCTGCTCGGCATTGGCTACGGCTATCGCGGGGCGCGCAGGCAGTGGTGGTGCGAAGAGGTACGTAGCGGCCTGCTCGCATCCGCTCGCTCGGCCACCGCCGCGGACGCCCTGCTCGACGGCTACTTCGAGCTCACCGAGCTGCACGTGCTGCCCACCGCGCAAGGCCTGGGACTGGGCGAACAACTGCTGCGACGACTGCTGGCCGAGCGCAGCGAGCGCTCCGTGCTGCTGTCCACCCCGGAGGTACCGCAGGAGCGCAACCGGGCCTGGCAGCTCTATCGCCGACTCGGATTCGCCGATGTGTTGCGGCACTTCCGCTTCGCAGGGGACGGTCGCCCGTTCGCGGTCCTGGGCCGGGATCTCCCGCTGTAGCCTGCGGATACGGTGGCGGTGTGCATGACGCGATCGTGGTGGGTTCTGGACACAACGCCCTGGTCGCGGCGTGCTACTTGGCCAAGAGCGGCTGGGACGTCGCCGTCCTGGAGGCCGACACGGTCCTCGGCGGCGCGGTGTCCACAGTGGAGCGCTTTCCCGGCCATCTCGTCGATCGCGGCTCCTCGGCCCACCTTATGATCCGCCACCTCGGCATCACCGAGGAGCTCGACCTCGCGGCGTACGGGCTGCGCTACCTCGACTGCGACCCCTGGGGGTTCGCCCCGGCGCCACCCGGATCGGATGAGCAGCCGATCGTGTTCCACCGCGACCTCGACGCCACCTGCGCATCGATCGAGTCCGCGTTCGGTGGCGCGGACGCCGATGCCTACCGTCGGTTCGTGCAGCTGTGGGGCCCGCGCACCGCCCGGGTGCTGGAGGCCTTCTCCGCACCGCCCACTCCACGACATCTGTTGCGGGCCTTCTGGGGCATGGACACCCACGGCAGCCCCGCCCGGCTGTCGCGGGAGTTCCTCACCTCCGGCGACGCCATGCTCGACGAGCACTTCGGCAGCGAGCGGCTGCGTGCGGCGCTGGCTTGGTTCGGCGCCCAGTCCGGCCCGTCGACCGCTGAAGTGGGCACTGCCCCCATGGTCGGGTTCGCGGCCGCTCTGCATTCCGTGCCGCCGGGGCGCCCGGTGGGTGGCAGCGGAGCGCTGACCGGGGCGCTGGCCGCGCGCTTGCGTTCCGACGGCGGGACGCTGCAGCTCGGCGACGCGGTGACCTCGCTGCACGAGGACGATGGTGCGTGGCGGGTGCGCACAGCGGGCGGACGCGAGCTGCGCACCAAGACGGTGATCGCCGGCTGCCACGTGCTCACCACCTTGAACCTGCTGACCGCCGGAGGACACGACAGCGACCAGCTGCAGCACTGGCGCCGCGGGGTTCGCGTCGGCCCCGGCATCGGCATGGTGGTGCGCCTGGCCACCTCGACGCTGCCCCGTTATCCCAGCGCTCCCCCGGACACCCCGGTACACAACGGTTTGCAGCTGCTGGTGTCCGACCGGCGCCAGCTCCACGCCGCCCACGGGGCCGCGCTCGCCGGCGAGCTTCCCCCGCGGCCCGCGGTGCTGGCCATGAGCTTCAGCGGACTCGACCCCACCATCTCCGCACCCGGGGAGCACCAGGTCTCCTTGTGGGCCCAGTGGCACCCCTACCGCCTCAGCGGGGTGCGCAGCTGGGACGCGGTGGGCGAGGGCGAGGCCGACCGCATCGTGGCCGAGTTGGACGCACTTGCGCCCGGGTTCGCCGATTCCGTGCTGCACCGCCACGTGCAGACACCGCTGGACCTGGAGCGTGAGCTCGGCCTGCTCGGCGGCAACGTCATGCACGTGGACATGGCGCTCGACCAGATGATGATGTGGCGTCCGGCTCCCGAGCTCGCCGGCTACCGCATCCCCGACCTGGATGGGATCTACCTGACCGGCGCGTCCACCCACCCCGGCGGTGGTGTATCCGGGGCCAGCGGGCGCAACACGGCCGCGCTGGTGCTCCGAGACGCCCGCGGTGGCCTGCTGCGTCGGACGCTGGCCCTGGCCCGACGGTGAGACGGCTGGCGTGGATGCTGGGTGTGGCCGCCGTCGGCACCCAGATCAGCTACCCGCTGACCACGGGGCAGGCCCGCGACGGCGTGACCCTGGCGGTGGTGGTGCTGATCGCGGCCGCCTGCGTGGTGCATGCCGCCGACACCCGAGGATGGCGCTGGACAGCATGCCTGCTCGCGATCACCGTCGGCGGTGGCGTGGTGGTCGAAGCGGTCGGCACGGCCACGGGGTTGCCCTTCGGCCACTACGCCTACGCCGACGGACGGCTCGGGCCAGTGGTGGGCGGGGTGCCGGTGGTGATCGGGTTGGCCTGGAC
>JALYVL010000323.1 GCA_030853285.1 Actinomycetota bacterium
GTTCACGGTGGCGCTGGCCGGTGGGGGTGGCGAGGGCGGCACGGTGACCTTCCAGACCTCGGGCAAGACCGCCGAGGTCGACGGCGCGACCACGTTGATGGACGCCGGCGAAGGGGCGGGGGTGCAGATGCCCTTCGGGTGCCGGATGGGTATCTGCCAGTCCTGCGTGGTGGGGCTGAAGGAAGGCAGTGTCCGGGACTTGCGCTCCGGCGCTGAGCACCAGGCGGGCGACCGCATCCAAACCTGTGTGTCCGCGGCCGCGGGCGACTGCACACTCGAAGTCTGAAGGAGCATTCATGGCGATTACTGATATCAAGGCGTACGCCCACCTCACCGAAGCCGATGTGGAAGCACTCGGGCGCGAGCTCGACGACATCCGCCGGGACGTCGAGGAGTCACGCGGCGACCGCGACGCGGCCTACATCCGCAAGGCCATCCAGCTGCAGCGCGGACTGGCCGTCGGCGGCCGAATCACTCTGTTCGCCAGCGTGTTCCCCCCCGCGTGGGTGGCAGGCACCGCCATGCTCGGTGCGGCCAAGGTGATCGAGAACATGGAACTCGGGCACAACGTCATCCACGGTCAGTGGGACTGGATGAACGACCCGGAGATTCACTCCACCAACTGGGAGTGGGACACCACGTGCCCGTCCTCGCACTGGAAGCACTCCCACAACTACATCCACCACAAGTACACCAACGTGGTCGGTAAGGACAACGACATCGGCTACGGCATCATGCGTCTCACCCGGGACCAGAAGTGGCACCCGATGAACCTGGGCCAGCCGCTGTACAACACCATGCTGGCCCTGTTCTTCCAGTACGGCGTCGCGCTGCACGACCTGGACATCGAGGCCATCCGCAAGCGGCAGAAGCCGATGAGCGAGACGTGGGCGCAGCTGAAGGTGATCGGCCGCAAGGTGGGCCGCCAGCTCGGCAAGGACTACGTGGTGTTCCCGTTGCTGTCCGGGCCGGCATTCGTGTCCACCCTGACGGCCAACGCCACCGCGAACCTGATCCGCAACCTGTGGTCCTACACGGTCATCTTCTGTGGGCACTTCCCGGACGGCGCCGAGAAGTTCACCGAGGAGGAGCTGGAGCGCGAGACTCCACCGGAGTGGTACCTACGTCAGATGCTGGGCTCGGCGAACTTCCGTGGTGGCAAGCTGATGAGCTTCATGGCCGGCAACCTCAACTACCAGATCGAGCACCACCTGTTCCCGGATCTGCCCAGCAACCGGTACGTGGAGATCGCCGAGCGGGTGCGCGCATTGTGTGACAAGTACGCCATCCCGTACACCACCGGTTCGCTGGCCCACCAGTACGGGCAGACGCTGCGCACCATCTGGAAGCTCTCGTTGCCCAACAGATTCCTGAAGGCAACTTCGGACGATGCTCCCGAGACCGCCTCCGAGCGCAAGTACCAGCTGCGCGCGGTGGCCTGAGCGTCACCGGCTCGGCGCGCCGCCGACGAGGTCGCGCAACTTGTTCCACTTCGCCTCGTAGGCAGCGTCGAAGCGTGTCTCGGCGCGGCGGAGCTTCTTGGGCCTATGGGTGTACCGGCGACGGCTCCACACCGACTTCGGCTTGGCCAGGCGAGCAGCCCCGACAAGGGAGACGGGAAAGAAGAACACACCGATGACGCCGGTGACCATCTTGCCCTTGAGCACGCTGATCAACGCCAGCAGCAGGGTGAGCAGCAGCGCGATGACGGATGCCCACCAGTCGACGCTTCCGACGTCACCGGTGATGAAATCGACGCCACCGATGAGCAAGCCACTGATCGCCAGCACGCAGAACATGGCGTCCATCGACTTGCGGCCATCATCGGTCCAGTACACGTCGTCCAGGTGCAGCCACAGGGCGAACTCGTCGAAGGTAAGGCTCACGCCTACGCCGAAGAACGCAGCCGTCACGTGCAGTGCTGCGCCCTCTGGGGTGGCGGCGATCAGCGCCAACCCGGCGCCGAGCATGAAGATGATGCCGAAGACCTGATGGTGGACGTGCACGCCACCGATCGTCACATTGCTGAAGGCGCCACCCGGAGTCTCCTGGGAACGGATGTGCCGGGTGATCAGCCGGGTGCACACAAAGGTGACCAGGATGGCGATGAACAGCGTGGCCACCGGGCTCAGGCTGGCCGAGCCGTTTAGTGGGATCTTCATCTGCCACCGATCGGCCGGGCCAGCTCGACGGCAAGCTGGCGGTGGGCGGACACCAAGGACGGGCCCCACCAGGTGAGATGGCGGCCGGACACCAAGACACTGGGCGCCCGAAAGAACTCGGGACCGTCCTCGGCGGTGAACGTATAGGGCTCGTCGGGCAGCACGACCAGGTCGCCACCCTGCAGCTGATCCAACGGTGGACGCGGATACCGCTCGGGGTGATCGGCGAAGACGTTCCCGATCCCGAGGCGCAGCAGCACATCACCGGCGAAGGTATCCCGGCCGAGCACGATCCAGGGCTTGCGCCACACCGGCACCACCGCCGACTCCCGGGTAGGCGGCACCTGGGCCCACAGCTGCTCGGCTTGACCAAGCCACGGTGGTTCTTCCACGCCGAGCGCATCGATGAACACCCTGCGCAAGGCCGCGCAGGCCGCCGGCACCGAGCCCGCCGCCGCCGTCGTCCACACCGGTACGCCGGCTGCCCGAAGTGCGTCCACATCGGACTCGCGGTTCTCCTCCGCGTTCGCCAGCACCAGGTCGGGGCGGCACGCGAGCACGGCGTCGATCGCGGGGTACTTGGAGCCGCCGACTCTGGCCACATC
>JALYVL010000324.1 GCA_030853285.1 Actinomycetota bacterium
GCTGCGCGACGGGCAGGTGTTCTACGTGCACAACCGGGTGTCCTCCATCGACAAGGCCGCCAAACGGATCCGCGACCTGGTGCCTGAGGCCCGGGTGGCGGTGGCGCACGGACAGATGAACGAGGAGGTGCTCGAGCGCACCGTCGAGGGCTTTTGGAACCGCGAGTACGACGTCCTGGTGTGCACCACCATCATCGAGACCGGCCTGGACATCTCCAACGCCAACACCCTGCTGGTCGAGCGAGCCGACGCGCTGGGGCTGAGTCAGTTGCACCAGCTACGCGGCCGGGTGGGGCGCAGCAGGGAGCGGGGATACGCCTACTTCCTCTACCCACCAGAGCGCCCGCTCACCGAAACGGCGTACGACCGGCTGGCGACCATCGCGCAGAACTCCGATCTCGGTGCGGGTATGGCGGTGGCGATGAAGGACCTGGAGATCCGCGGCGCGGGCAACCTGCTCGGCGCGGAGCAGTCCGGCCATGTCGCCGGCGTGGGCTTCGACCTCTACATCCGCCTGGTCGGTGAGGCGGTGGAGGCGTTCCGGGCCGCAGCCGACGGCACGGCGATCCCCACCGCCGAGGAGCACCGCGAGGTGCGGATCGACCTACCGGTGGACGCGCACATCCCCCCGGACTACGTGGACAGCGACCGACTGCGCCTGGAGGCCTACCGCAAGCTCGCGGAAGCCGCCGATGAGTCAACGCTGCGCTCGGTGCTGGAAGAGCTGATCGACCGTTACGGCGTCCCTCCCGAGCCGGTGGACAACCTGTTCGCGGTGGCTCGGCTTCGCCTGTTGTGCCGGCACTACGAGGTGAGCGAGGTGACGGTGGGGGGCACCCAGCTCAAGTTGTCGCCGCTGGAGCTGCCCGACTCCAAGCAGCTGCGGCTCAAGCGGCTGTACCCGGGCGCGCAGTACAAGCCCACGTCGCACGTGGTGCAGCTACCGCTGCCGCGGACCGGATCTGGAGGCATCGGCGCAGACCGGTTGCGTGACGTCGAGCTGTTGCAGTTCGTCGCGGATCTGTTGCTGCAGCTGGACGGCAAGCCGTCGGGCATGGTGGCTGTGAGTCAGGCCACCGTCGGTGTGGGCTGAACGGTATGGCACGGTGAGCGGTGTGACACGCATCAAGGCGCGCCTGGCCCTCGCCGTTGCCGCTGCCACCCTCCTTCTCGCGGGCTGCGGTAACTCACTGCCGGGCACCGCGGCGCAGGTCGGCACCGACCGGATCACCGTCGACTCCCTGCAGTCCCACGTCGACGCCGTCTTGTCCTACCGCAGCGCCCAGCCGGGATCGACCGTCCGCACGCAGCTGCCGACCATCACCCAGCAGGTGCTCTCCGGCGAGGTGTTGCACCTGCTGACCCAGGCGGCGGTGGCCCGTACGCACATGAGCATCAACGAGAAGGCGATCGCGGACCAGATCGCCACGCTCGACCCCAAGGTGCTCGACGGGCAGGGCCTCGACTTCATCACGCCGAGCACGCTCCCGCAGTTCGTGCACGACCAGCTGGTGATCGCGCAGCTGGGTACCGCCGCGTGGGACGGACTGGCGGTCACCGCGGACCTGACGACCGCGACCGACCAAGCGGACGCCGAGGCCAAGGCCAAGGCGATGGCGCAGGGCCCCGAGGCGTCGGCCGCCGTGGTGGCCGACGCCACGGCGCACGGCCAGCAGGCCCGCACGAACTACCCGCTGAGCCCGGCGACCCTGGAAGGGCTCACCAGCACCCCGGTCTTCGCCACCCCGGTGGGCAGCGCTGTCGCGTTCATGCTCAGCAAGCAGTGGCAGGTCGCCCGCATCGACACGCGGAACACCACCGCGCCGCCGAACACCTCGCCGGATGCGGTCCCCGCCGCCCAGGCCCAGCCGAACTCGACCTACGCGCTGGGCATCAGCCTGCTCGGCGAGCTGGCGGGCAACCCCGACATCCGGGTGAACCCGCGCTACGGCAACTGGGACTCCACCCGGGGTCAGGTGGTGGCGGCTTCGGCCCCGCCCAACGCGATCGTGTTCAACGCACGACCGTGACGGTGCGCGGGGAGCAGCTGCTCGACGCGGTCGCCGTGATGGACCGGCTGCGCAGCCCAGGCGGCTGTCCATGGGACGCCGAGCAGACCCATGATTCGCTGCGCCGCTACCTGGTGGAGGAGTGCTACGAGCTGCTCGACGCGCTGGACGCCGGCTCCCGCGAGCACATCGTGGAGGAGCTCGGTGACGTGCTGCTGCAGGTGCTGTTCCACGCCCGTATTGCCGAGTCCGATACCGAGGGCTTCGACATCGACACCGTGGCAGGGACGTTGGTGGCCAAGCTGGTGCACCGGCACCCGCACGTGTTCACTGATGCCGAAGTGGTCGCCGACGCCGCAGCGCAGGAGCTGCGGTGGGACGAGCTGAAAGCCGTCGAGAAGCGCCGCGAGTCCTGTGTGGACGGTGTGGCCACTGCGCAGCCGGCGCTCGCGCTCGCCGCCAAGCTCGCCTCCCGGGCCATCCGCGCCGGGGTCCCCGTTGAGCTGTTGCCGCCAGAGCTGGCCGCGGTGGACGGGGACGCCGAGGACCGGCTGCGCCGCACCGCGCTGGAGTTCGCCGCCCAGGTGCGCGAGGCGGAGCGGGCAGCACGGGCTGCGGGGATCGAAGCGATGGACGACGCCGCCTGGCGCCGCCACTGGTCGGGCGCCCCGCCGCGAGGTACTGCACGGTCGTAGTCGCACGACCAGCACGACCGTGCAGTACCTCTCGACGCGACGGGTGCCGGCGCAAGC
>JALYVL010000325.1 GCA_030853285.1 Actinomycetota bacterium
GGTGAGAGGGCAGCAAATTCCGGAACAGCTGCCGCCACCCGGGGTAGGGCTGGGAGAACGAGACCGTGACCGTCTTGCCGCCGGATGTCGAAGCAACATCGCTGATCAATCCGTAACCCGCCCCATCGGCAACCCCGGGTTGGGTGATCATCTGCTGCCACAGGTAGCGGAAGTCCTCGGCCGCGATCGGGGCGCCGTCGGACCACTGAGCGTCGTTACGCAGGACGTAGGTGACCGTGAACGGCGCCGTGGCGCTGCTCGGGGCGCTGCTCGGCGTGGCCGAGACGGCAATCGAGGGGTCCAGCTGCCAAGCCGCACTCCCCGCTCCGGTGCCGTCGGCGACGGGTTGGAAGGCCGAGGGCAACACGAGGCTACTGACGGCGTTGTTCACCGGGGACAGATCGGCCAGCTCGTGCGGATTGAATCCGGGGCCGACATCGTCGATGGCCACCACCACCGAGTTGGTCACCGCCTGGTTGGGGGGCGGAGTGCTCGTCGTGGCGGTGCTCTGCACCACCGGCGACGGCGCAGCGGTACAGGCCGAGACCACGGCCAGCACGGACAACGCACTTGCACCGAGCCAGCGCCGGTGGTGGCGGGAACCGTGCCGACGGTGCACCTGCGCTACTCCCCTGTCCGGACTCCCCCTGTTGGGGGCTCAGCCTAGTTCAGGCCACCAGTGCAGCCGGTGGCTCTCAGGAGACGGCCTTGTCGCGCAGCTTGTCCCGTGAACGGGTCCGGGCGCGATCATTGGCGTCCAGCACCAACTTGCGTACCCGCACCACGTCCGGCGCCACCTCCACACACTCGTCGGTGGCGCAGAACTCGAGCGCACTCTCCAAGGTGAGCACCCGCGGCCGCGCCATGGCCTCGAAGGTGTCCGAGGAGGACTGGCGCATGTTCGTCAGCTTCTTCTCGCGGCACACGTTGATGTCCAGGTCCTCCGAGCGCGGGCTCTCCCCCACGACGTGGCCGGCATAGGTGGCCGAGCCCGGCTCGACGAAGAAGGTGCCCCGGTCGGCGAGCTGGATCATGGCGAACGGGGTGACGCTGCCTGCCCGGTCGGACACCAGGGAGCCGGAGTGACGACTGCGGATCTCGCCGGCCCACGGCTCGTAGCCGGCTGAGTAGGTGTTGGCGATACCCGTGCCGCGGGTGTCGGTGAGGAAGTCGGTGCGGAAGCCGATCAGCCCGCGGGCGGGCACCACGAACTCCATCCGTACCCAGCCGGTGCCGTGGTTGACCATCTGCTCCATCCGTCCCTTGCGGGCGGCCAGCAGCTGGGTGACCGCACCGAGGTGCTCCTCGGGAACGTCGATGGTGAGGTGCTCGAAAGGCTCGTGCAGCTTGCCGTCGACCGTACGGGTGACCACCTGCGGCTTGCCGACGGTCAGCTCAAAGCCTTCGCGACGCATCTGCTCGACCAGGATGGCCAGGGCGAGCTCACCGCGTCCCT
Organism: Actinomycetota bacterium; assembly: GCA_030853285.1. Classification (GTDB taxonomy): domain Bacteria; phylum Actinomycetota; class Actinomycetes; order Mycobacteriales; family Mycobacteriaceae; genus X156. Next base: position 1,457 of record JALYVL010000325.1, read on the forward strand.
GCACCTCCCAGGTGTCCGGGCGCTCGGTGTTGAGCACCCGCAGGGAGACGTTGCCGACCAGCTCGGCGTCCAGGCGGCTCTTGACCAGCCGCGCGGTGAGCTTCTTACCGCCGTTGCGTCCGGCCATCGGTGAGGTGTTGATGCCGACGGTGACCGAGATGGCGGGCTCGTCCACAGTGATGCGGGGCAACGCCACCGGATTGTCCACGTCGGCCAGGGTGTCGCCGATCATGATGTCCGGGATGCCGGAGATCGCCACGATGTCGCCGGCCTCGCCCCGCTCAGCAGGTACGCGGGTGACACCCTCGGTGCGCAACAACTCGGTGATTTTGACCTTCGTCACTTCGGGGGCACCCTCAGCGTTCTCCCGCATCCAGGCCACGGTCTGACCCTTCCGGAGCTCGCCGGCGTGAATGCGGACCAGGCCGATACGGCCGAGGAAGGACGAGGCGTCCAGGTTGGTGACGTGGGCCTGCAGCGGCGCGTCCCGGTCCCCCGTTGGAGCAGGGACGTACTCCATCAGCAGGTCGAACAGCGACTGCAGGTCCGCAGCGTCGGGAACCTCGCCGTCCGCGGGTTGGGTCATGCTGGATTTACCCGCACGGGCGGAGGCGTAGATCACCGGCAGGTCCAGGGCGAGTTCAGCGGCGTGCGCCGCCTCGTTCTCCAGGTCCGAGGCCAGGTCCAGCAGCAGGTCGTGCACCTCCTCGACCACGGCGCTGATCCGCGCGTCGGGGCGGTCGGTCTTGTTCACGACGAGAATGACGGGCAACGCGGAGGCGAGGGCCTTGCGCAGCACGAAGCGGGTCTGCGGCAGCGGGCCCTCGCTGGCGTCGACCAGCAGCACCACGGCGTCGACCATGGACAGCCCGCGTTCCACCTCGCCACCGAAGTCGGCGTGGCCCGGGGTGTCGATGACGTTGATGACGACTTCACCGTCGGGGGTGTGCCGATGCACGGCCGTGTTCTTGGCCAGGATGGTGATGCCCTTTTCCCGCTCCAGGTCACCGGAGTCCATCACCCGGTCGACCAGCTCGGCGCGTTCGGCGAACGCTCCGGACTGGCGCAACATGGCGTCGACCAGAGTCGTCTTGCCGTGGTCGACGTGCGCAACGATGGCCACGTTGCGAAAGGCGGTTCGGGTCGCGGTTGTCACTGGGGCGGTTCTCCTGAGCTTGCTGGTTCCCCGTGCCGAGACTGTTCTCGGACCCGAGGTCGGGGCGGCCGGCGGGTGGGGTGCTCTGGCACAGCAACCCACTCGGGCAGCACACCATGCACCGCGCAGAGACTGCGGCGTCTAGCAG
>JALYVL010000326.1 GCA_030853285.1 Actinomycetota bacterium
CTACCTGGAACTTCGCGGGGTGGAACTACGGGGCAGGGTGGAGGTCGTCGGGGAAGTTCCGCGGACGGGGGCGTCGAACGAGGTCCTCGCCCCGATGGAACGCGCGTTCGCGGCCAAGTACTTCGGGCTGGAGGAGTTGCCACACGACGGGCGCCACGCCTGGCACCGGCTGGTGCCGGACAAAGTGGTGAGCTGGGACTTCCGCAAGCTCGCCGCGCCGTAGGCCGTAAAGCCGGACGGCGCACCCTCGGAAAGGGTGCGCCGTCCGCGAGCACGAACTGCCCGGTTACCAAGCGTGCACTGATGCGCGGTGTTGGTGGCCTCGGCGGCAGAGGACGGTTGTCGACTGACGCAAGCCCGCCGCGCTTGCCGGTTGGTTGGCTGCGGTGCGTGGGTGCCGGGTGCTCGTGCTGGGAGCCTCGATCAGGGAGGAGGGGCCTTCTCTTCCGGTCCGACCTTGGCCGCTCGGGGTTCCTTGATCACAGTTCTACCCCGTGATGCACGTCACAGCAACCCCCACTTCGGCGCGTCTCAGCGTGGCCGGCGACGACGGGCGATCCCGTACCACGTAACTCCCGCCGCGGCCGCGCCCAGTCCGACCGCGGCGGTGGCCACCGCGGAGGAGGAGGCCGTGGGAATCCGCGCCCGCAGAGACACCGGCGCAGAGAATGTCAGCATCGGCCAGCCCCGTTGCGTCGACTCCTTGCGCAACGCGCGATCGGGGTTCACCGCAGTGGGATGTCCGACCGCGCTGAGCATCGGCAGATCGGTCGCCGAGTCGCTGTAGGCGTAGCACGCGGACAGGTCGTAGCCGCGGGTCTCGGCCAGCGCACGGATGGCGTCCGCCTTGCCGTCGCCGTAGCAGTAGAAGGAGACCTCCCCGGTGTAGCAACCGTCCTCGGCGACCATGCTGGTGGCCACGCTCAGATCGGCCCCCACCATCTGGGCGATGGGCGTCACCATTTCCTCGCCGGAGGCGGAGACGACGACCACTTCGTGCCCCCTCGCTTTGTGATCGGCGATGAGTTCGGCCGCCTCGACGTAGACCAGGGGGTCCACCACGTCGTGCAGGGTCTCCTCGACGATCGACCGGACCTGCAACACGTCCCATCCGGCACACAGCGAGGTGATGTTGGCGCGCATTCGCTCGATCTGGTCGGAGTCGGCGCCGGCGAGCAGAAACAGGAATTGCGCGTAGGTGCTCTTGAGCACGGCGCGCCGGTTGATCAGCCCTTCGTTGAAGAACGGTCGACTGAATGCCAACGTGCTGGACTTGGCGATGATGGTCTTGTCCAGGTCGAAGAAGGCGGCGACCGGCCGGTCGGTCGCCGGAGGCGTTGTCGCCGCCGGGCGAGTTGTCACGGGCGCAGGCTCGGTCACACCACGGAGCATAGGTCGCCGCTGCCTGCGTGGTCGCGAAGACGATGACCTCGGTGGTGCAAAGGGGGAGTACTTCGGGGTACAGTCGACTGCGCTTGGACTTGTCCAGGTGTGCTCAGCCCGACCCCCCGGGGCTGAGCGCTGACGACCCCCGCCCCTCCCCCCTGGCGGGGGTCGTCCCTTACCTCCTGCCGTGTGCGGTGACCGGCATGAGCGCAGGTTGTGCACAGGGCGGAAAGTTGTCCACAACCGGTACCGATCGGCGCCGTCGGGGGTCGGCCATGGCGCACGGTAGGTCGCATGACGACCACGACGGCGCGGGTACTTGCGCTCATCTCAACGGGACCCCTGCAAGAAGAAGTGCTGCGCCTCGCGGCGGCCGCTGGGTGCGAGTTGGAGATGTCCATCGATACCGCCGGTGCCCGGCTGCCGTGGGCCGGTGCGCCGCTGGTGCTGCTCGATGCCACCTCGGCGCAACGTTGCGCGCAAGCAGGAATGCCCCGCCGAGAGGGCATCCTCGTGCTCAGCGACGGCGCGGCTGACGACGCGCTGTGGCGCAGCGCGGTGGCCGTGGGGGCCGAGCATGTGGTGCACCTGCCCGACGGCGAGCGATTTCTGGTCACTGCACTCGGCGAACGGATGGAGAGCGTCGACGCCGACGGTCGGGTTCTCGCGGTACTCGGGGGCCGTGGCGGTGCCGGGGCCTCGGTGCTGGCGGCTGCGGTGGGGACCACCGTGATCGTGGCCGGTCGCCACGGCTTGCTGGTCGACTGTGACCCCCTGGGAGGGGGACTGGATCTGGTGCTGGGCGCCGAAGAGCGGGCCGGTTTGCGCTGGTCCGGCGTGGCGCTCACCGGTGGCCGGGTCGCGGTGAGCGCGCTGCGTCAGGCGCTGCCCACCGCCGACGCCCACTCGCTGCTCACGGTGTTGTCCTGCGGTCGCGATGAGGTGGCGCCCACGGCGGCGGCGGTGGCTGCGGTGATCGATGCGGGACGCCGGGCCGGTGACGTGGTGGTGTGCGACCTGCCGCGCACGCTGGGCGAGGTCACTGCGGCTGCGTTGGACCGGGCCGATCTGGCTGTGCTGGTCGTCCCTGCCGAGGTCCGGGCCTGCGCCGCGGCGGCCAGGATGGTGGCGGCTTTGGGCACGCGCGCGGCGCAGCTGCAGCTCGTGGTGCGGGGGCCTGCGCCCGGCGGCCTCCCGGCGACGGACGTGTCCGAGGCGTTGGGATTACCCCTGCTGGCGGCGATGCGGCCCCAACCTGACCTCGCCTTGGCCTTGGAACGGGGTGGGTTGCGGCCGGGCAAACGGTCGCCGCTCGCGGCCGGGGCACGCGCGGTGCTGGCCGCACTGGACGCCCGCGGGGTA
>JALYVL010000327.1 GCA_030853285.1 Actinomycetota bacterium
CGACCTGGAGATCGGCGCCGCGTTGCTCATCGATGCCTCGCGCAAGGTGAGCCGGACCGGACGCGATCGTGTCCTGCACGCTGCGCAGGCGCTCCGCAGCGAGGCGTCGGTCGCCGAGCGGATCGCCCCCGCCTTCTCCGCGGAGGTCACCGAGCTGTTGCGGCGCGACCCGCTGCGGCAGCTGATCACCCGCGGCAAGGTCCAGCAGATCTGGGTGGATCGCACCCGTGCGCAGTTCGGTTCCTGGTACGAGTTCTTCCCGCGTTCCACCGGCGGCCTCGATGCCGCCGGGCAACCAGCTCATGGCACCTTCGCCACCGCCGAGCACGAGCTGCCCCGCGTCGCGGAGATGGGCTTCGACGTGGTGTACCTGCCACCGATCCACCCCATCGGGGCGGTCAACCGCAAGGGACCGAACAACACGCTCACCCCTGGGCCGGAGGACGTCGGCTCCCCGTGGGCCATCGGCTCGGTCGAGGGTGGACATGACGCCGTGCATCCCGCCCTGGGCACCATCGAGGACTTCGACGCCTTCGTAACCCGCGCGCGGGAGCTGGACATGGAGGTGGCCCTGGACCTCGCGCTGCAATGCGCACCGGACCATCCCTGGGCGGCACAGCACCCCGAGTGGTTCACGGTGCTGCCCGACGGGACCATCGCCTACGCCGAGAACCCGCCCAAAAAGTATCAGGACATCTACCCACTGAACTTCGACAACGACCCCGAGCCTCTCTACGTCGAGGTGCTGCGGGTGGTTCGGCACTGGATGGACCACGGGGTGCGGATCTTCCGAGTGGACAACCCGCACACCAAGCCCCCGAACTTCTGGGAATGGCTGATCGGCGAGGTGAAGGCCACCGATCCCGACGTGCTGTTTCTCGCCGAGGCGTTCACCCGTCCCGCCCGGCTCTACGGCCTCGGACAGCTCGGCTTCACCCAGAGCTACACCTACTTCACCTGGCGGACGGCGAGGTGGGAGCTCGAGGAGTTCGGTCGGGAGATCACCGACAAGGCCGACGTGGCCAGGGCGAACCTGTTCGTCAACACGCCGGACATCTTGCACGAGTCGCTACAGCACGGCGGCCCGGGCATGTTCGCGATCCGGGCCGCGCTCGCCGCCACACTAGCGCCCACCTGGGGGGTCTACTCCGGTTTCGAGCTCTACGAGGGCCAGGCCGTGCGCGAGGGCAGCGAGGAGTACCTCGACTCAGAGAAATACCAGCTCCGCCCGCGTGACTTCGCCGGCGCGCTGGAACGGGGTGAATCCCTGCAGCCGTTCATCACCTCGCTCAACCACATCCGTCGCGCGCACCCCGCGCTGCAACAGCAACGGACGCTGCACTTTCACGCGGTGGACAACGACGCGCTGCTTGCCTACTCCAAGGTCGACCCGGTCAGCGGCGACTGCGTGCTGGTGGTGGTGAGCCTCAACCCCTTCGGACCCGAGGAGGGAACGGTGTGGCTGGACCTGCCCGCGTTGGGCCATGAGTGGCAGGACCGATTCACCGTGCACGACGAGGTGACCGGGGAGTACTACCAGTGGGGCCAGTCCAACTACGTCCGACTGGAACCGTGGCGGACCGTCACCCACGTGCTGGCGCTGCCGCACCTGTCGCAATCGGCCCGCGAGCTCGCTGCCCGCCGACAATGACCACTACACCCGAGTACCCCCGACCACCCGAGGAGAGCACGACGTTGAGCACGGATCTGGACGGTAGCGCTGTCGCCGAGGCGGATGGGCACCTGCACGAGGCGAGTGCGGACGACTTCGCGCACGCGCGCTCACTGCAGGTCGACACCGACTGGTTCAAGCGGGCGGTGTTCTACGAGGTGCTGGTGCGCGCGTTCAACGACTCCGACGGCGACGGCACGGGCGACCTGCGGGGCCTGGCCGACAAGCTGGACTACATGTCCTGGCTCGGTGCGGACTGCCTGTGGCTGCCGCCGTTCTACGACTCGCCGTTGCGCGACGGCGGCTACGACATCCGCGACTTCCGGGCAGTCCTTCCCGAGTTCGGCACTGTGGACGACTTCGTGTACGTGCTCGATCAGGCGCACCGGCGGGGCATTCGGATCATCACCGACCTGGTGATGAACCACACCTCCGACACCCACCAGTGGTTTCAGGAGTCCCGCCGCGACCCGGACGGCCCCTACGGCGACTTTTACATGTGGGCCGACGACGACACGGGTTACCCCGACGCGCGCATCATCTTCGTGGACACGGAGAACTCCAACTGGACGTGGGACCCGGTGCGCAGGCAGTACTACTTCCACCGCTTCTTCTCCCACCAGCCCGACCTCAATTACGACAACCCCGAGGTGCAAGAAGCGATGATCGATGTGTTGCGCTTCTGGCTCGACCTGGGCATCGACGGCTTCCGCTTGGACGCCGTGCCGTACCTGTTCGCCAGAGAGGGCACCAACTGCGAGAACCTGCCCGAGACGCACGCCTTTCTGAAGAAGTGCCGCAAGGTGATCGACAGCGAGTACCCCGGCCGGGTGCTGCTGGCCGAGGCCAACCAGTGGCCCACCGATGTGGTGGCGTACTTCGGTGAGCCCGAGGCCGGCGACGAGTGCCACATGGCGTTCCACTTCCCGCTGATGCCGCGAATCTTCATGGCGGTACGCCGGCAGAGCCGCTTCCCGATCTCGGAAATCCTGGCCCAGACCCCGGACATCCCCAGCTCCGCCCAGTGGGGCATCTTCCTGCGCAACCACGATGAGCTGACCCTGGAGA
>JALYVL010000009.1 GCA_030853285.1 Actinomycetota bacterium
CAAGGACGAGAAGTACCGGCTGATCTGGAAACAGCGCACCGGCTTTGCCCGGATGGCGATCGAGGCGGGTTGTCCCATCGTCCCGTTCGGGGCGGTCGGTGCCGAGGAGTGCTTCGACATTCTCTTGGACGCCGACCACCCGGTGTTCGCCCCGGCGCGGGCCGTGGTGGGGCGCCTCGGTGGGAACTGGGACCTGGTGTGGCCGGTGGTTCGGGGGTTCGGCCCGACGCCGCTGCCCCGGCCGCAGCAGTTCTACTTCGGTTTCGGTGCGTCGATCAGCACCGACCGGTGGGCCGGACGCGGCTCTGCGCGCCCTACGCGACGAGGTCCGCAGCGGCGTCGAGGAGCAGGTGGCGACGCTGCAAGTCGAGCGCGCGGCTCGGTAGCGCATCACCGTGCACCTCGGGGGCTTCGAGCTAGGTGCGCCCCCGGCCTGAACCCACCCGGTTCGCCGCCCACCGCGCCGCCGCGCGCGGCATCAGGTGGGTGACGCCGACGATCGCCTTGTACTGGCGGCCGGGCACGCTCACCACTTTGCCGCGCTGCAGATCGGTCAGGCAGGTTGACACCACGTCGTCCGGCGCAAGCCAGAGCCGGTCCGAGGTGGAGGCCATATCGATCCCGGCCCGGGAGTGGAACTCGGTGCGCACGAAGCCCGGGCACAGAGCTTGAACCTGTACACCGGTTCCGCGCAGCCCACCGGCGAGGCCCTCCGAGAACGACGTCACCCAGGATTTGCTCGCCGAGTAGGTGGAACCACGGCCCGGCACCAATCCGGCGACACTGGCCACGTTGACCACGGCACCCGATCCGGCGGCGACCATGGCGGGCAGCGCGGCTCGGGTGATTTGCATGACGGCGGTGACGTTGACGTCGAGCTGGGCCTGCAGCTGAGCCGGTTCGGTGGTCCAGAACTCACCGGAGGTAGCAAAGCCGGCGTTGTTGACGAGCAGCTGCACACCGCCACGCACCCGCTCGCACACGGCGTGGCGGTCCTCGGCCCTGGAGAGATCCGCGGTGAGCACCTCGGCCGTGCTGTGGTGGCGCTCGCCGAGGTCGGCGGACAGCGCGTCCAGCTTGGCCGTGTCTCTGGCGACCAGGATCAAGTCGTAGCCGTCGGTGGCCAGGCGACGGGCGAAGGCGGCACCGATGCCGGAGGTCGGGCCGGTGATCAACGCTGTGGGGCGACTCATGGCCGTCAGGTTACGGGTTTGTGCAGCAGCTGTTCGAGCCCCGTGGGTCCGCTTGCCCGGGTGCGAGGACGCCAAGTCGCGGAAAGCTATCGTGCCCGCCGCGCGCAGTTTGTACTTTTCGCGACACAAGTACGAGCTGCGGGCGAACAATCACACGGCGGAGTCGTGACAGAGACGCCCGCCGACGCACGGACGGCGTTTGGCCGCATGGTCTGCCTGGCCGACTGCCGTCGCCTCAAGTTCGCTGCACCGGCGGGAGCAGCCGCACCAGGTCGGCGAAGCGTCCGAGCAGGGCAGCAATTTCGTCCCACCGTTGTGGTCCCGCGGTCGCGTTGACCGCGGCCAGCGCCCAGGCGCCTTCTGCCCACAGCACGGAGATGTCCTCGCCCGCAGCGTCGGCCAACAGCACCAGCCGCTCGTCCACGGCGCGGCGTGCAGCTTCCAGGTCGTCGGTGAAGGCGTATCGGGTGCCGACGTGTCCCAGCAGGTCCATCCCCGCCTCGGAGGTGACCTGCTCGATCTTCTGCGTCGCTTCCGCTCCGGTGGCAGCGGTGGAAGAGCCCATCCGGAGCTCCAGTGTGGTGTCCGAGGTCGTGGGTCGACGACGGGCGAGCACGGTGCACACCACCCGGCCGGCCTGCTCCAGATCGAACAGGTACAGCCGGTTGCCGTCCGGCTCGCCGCTGACGAGTTCCACTGCACGGCCGGCGCCCCCGCGGCTGAACACACCGTGATGCCACTGACCGGTGAGCACCGGATCGACTGCGGCGTAACGGGCCGAATGGTGCCCCGCCCACTCGCGGCGCACCCGGCCGCGGAGGGACCGCCTGCGGACGTCCACCACCAAGAGCGCGACCCCGGCCAGCAGCGCGAGCACCCCCAGGGTGATCAGCGTTGCGCTCATGCGGCCCTCACCCGGCACACCCTAATGGGGACGGTGGGGTCAACAGGCTTACCGCTTGCGGGTCGCCTCGCTGAGCTGGTGGGTGAGCTCGGCGACGATGGTCGCGAAGTCGGCGGAATGCCTCTGCGCGTTCCCAAGTTGCCTCAGCCGACGGTCAGCGCAGCACCATCCACGGCCACGGCCACGCTCACCACGTCCCCGTCGTGCACCTTGCCGGCCAGCAGCTCCCGTGCCAACTGGTCACCAATGGCGTGCTGCACCAAACGGCGCAGCGGCCGCGCCCCGTACACCGGGTCGAAGCCTCGCTCCGCCAACCACTTCCGCGCGCCATCGGACACTTCCAGCGTCAACCTGCGGGCTTCCAACCGGCGTCCGAGCGAGGTCAACTGGATGTCCACAATGTGCTCCAGCTGCTCCTCGCTGAGCGCATCGAAGATGAGCACGTCGTCGAGGCGGTTGATGAACTCGGGCTTGAACGCCCGGTGCACCGCGTCCATCACCTGCTCGCGCGTACCGCCGGCACCGAGGTTGGAGGTGAGCACCAGGATCGTGTTGCGGAAGTCCACGGTGCGCCCCTGGCCGTCAGTGAGACGCCCGTCGTCGAGCACCTGCAGCAGCACGTCGAACACGTCGGGGTGCGCCTTCTCCACCTCGTCGAACAACACCACCGTGTAGGGGCGGCGACGTACCGCCTCGGTGAGCTGTCCGCCCGCGTCGTAGCCGACGTAGCCGGGGGGCGCCCCGACCAGGCGGGCCACGGAATGCTTCTCCCCGTACTCGCTCATGTCGATCCGCACCATGGCGCGCTCGTCGTCGAACAGGAACTCCGCCAACGCCTTTGCCAGCTCGGTCTTGCCGACGCCGGTCGGTCCGAGGAACAGGAACGAGCCGGTGGGCCGGTCCGGATCGGCCACCCCTGCCCGCGCTCGGCGGACCGCGTCGCTCACCGCCTGCACGGCCTGGGTCTGCCCCACCACTCGGTTACCGAGCGCCTCCTCCATCCGGAGCAGCTTCGCCGTCTCGCCCTGCAACAGCCGTCCGGCCGGGATGCCCGTCCAGGCCGCGACGACATCGGCGACGTCGTCGGCGGTCACCTGCTCCTTGACCATCACGTCGTCGACGGACTCGGCGCTCGCCGCGGCCAACTCCTTTTCCAGCACCGGGATCTCGCCGTAGAGCAGCCGCGAGGCGGTCTCGAAGTCACCGTCTCGCTCGGCCCGCTCGGCCTGCCCGCGCAGACCGTCGAGGCGCTCCTTGAGCTCGCCGACCCGGTTCAGCCCGGACTTTTCCTGCTCCCAGCGGGCGTTCAGCGCGTTGAGCTGCTCGGTCAGGTCGGCGAGCTCAGCCCGCAACCGCGCGAGCCTGTCCTGCGAGGCGGCGTCGGTCTCCTTGGCCAGCGCCATTTCCTCCATGTGCAGCTGGTCGACCGAGCGCTGCAGCTCGTCGATCTCCACCGGACGTGAGTCGATCTCCATGCGCAGCCGCGACGCCGCCTCGTCGATGAGGTCGATGGCCTTGTCCGGCAGGAACCGCGAGGTGATGTAACGGTCGGACAGGGTGGCGGCAGCGACCAATGCAGCGTCGTTGATCTGCACCTTGTGGTGGGCCTCGTACCGCCCCTTGAGACCACGAAGGATGCCGATGGTGTCCGGCACGGTGGGCTCGCCGACGAAGACCTGCTGAAAGCGCCGCTCCAAGGCGGCGTCCTTCTCGATGTGCTTGCGGTACTCGTCCAAGGTGGTCGCGCCGACCAGCCGCAGCTCGCCCCGCGCCAGCATCGGCTTGATCATGTTGCCTGCGTCCATCGCACCCTCACCCGAGGCGCCGGCACCCACAATGGTGTGCAGCTCGTCGATGAAGGTGATCACCTCGCCGGCACTGGACTTGATGTCTTCCAGCACGGCCTTGAGCCGTTCCTCGAACTCGCCGCGGTACTTCGCTCCGGCGACCATCGACCCCAGGTCCAAGGCGATGACCCGACGGCCACGCAAGCTGTCCGGCACGTCACCGGCGATGATGCGCTGGGCCAAGCCCTCGACGATGGCCGTCTTGCCGACGCCGGGCTCCCCGATGAGCACCGGGTTGTTCTTGGTCCGGCGACTCAGCACCTGCACCACGCGACGGATCTCCGTATCTCGCCCGATCACCGGGTCCAGCTCGCCGGCACGGGCCCGCGCCGTCAGGTCGGTGCCGTACTTCTCCAGCGCCTGGTAGCTGCCCTCCGGATCGGGGCTGGTGACCTTCGCGGAGCCGCGCACGGAGGTGAAGGCCTCGCGCAGCGCGTCCGCGGTAGCGCCGTGCTTGGTGAGCAGCTGCGCCACGTCGGAGTCGCCCTGCGCCAGGCCGACCAACAAGTGCTCGGTAGAGACGTATTCGTCGCCCATCTGCCCGGCCAGCTCCTGCGCCGAGGTGAGCGCGCGGACGGCCGCCCGGTCCAGCTGTGGCGCCGAGACGGTCGCACCCGCGGCGGCCGGAATACGGCGCACCAGGGTGTCGGTCTCCGCCCGAACCGCCGCCGGGTCCGCGCCCACCGCCTGCAGCAGGGGCGCGGTGATGCCGTCGCTCTGCGCGAGCAGTGCACTCAACAGATGCGCAGGACGCACGTCCGGGTGGCCGCCGGTGGTTGCCGACTGCACGGCGTTCGAGATCGCCTGCTGGGTCTTGGTGGTGGGCGTGAACGAGTCCACTGGTCACCTCTGGTTTCGGTTTGGAGAAATGCGTGTCACATCGACCAACGTCAACAAGGTTGAGTCTGTTCCGCTGAACCTTACCGACGCCTATGCCCACATCATCGTCCACGCCAGGAGCTCACGTTGCGGCTTCGGCCCTGGCGTATTCCGCCAGAACCGGGGCTCGACGGCGTCCCGATGACCGATCCTCAATGTGGGCGACGTATATATAGCATTCAGTGAGATACGTTGGGTGCCATAAAGCACTTGATCGACGTCGATGACGACGTCTTGGAGCGCGCGAAACGACACCTGGGAACGCCGACAATCAAGGCGACGGTAAACGCCGCTCTGCGGCTGGCCTCGGGAGGCTCGGCCGCCGATGATGACCTCACCGCCGCGGTGGCGACCCTCGCATCCGTAGAGTTCGAGGACCGGTCGGCCGCGTGGCGTTGAGCTACCTCGCCGACACCAGCGTGTTCACTCGGCTCGCCGTACCGCAGGTGCGGGACTCGTTGCAGAGACTGTTCGGCTCGGCCGTCATCGCCCGCTGCGCCATGACCGACCTTGAACTCGGTTTCTCGGCACGCAACGTTGCCGAGTGGGACCGTATCCAGGCGGCCGCCGCAGCGTTCACCGGCGTGGAGGTCACCGCGGAAGACTTCTGCCGGGCCGGGCAGGTTCAGCGGATGCGCGTCGTTGCCGGGCTGAGGGGGCGCAAAGTCCCACACGTGCTCATCGCCGCGGCCGCTGAACGCGCACGCCTGGTGTTGCTGCATTACGACCACGATTTCGAGTACGTCGCGCAACTCACCGGACAGGCTCAACAGTGGATCGTCCCGCCGGGAACCGTGGACTGAACGCACCTCGCGCCAGGCCGTTGAGCGAACGGCGATCGGGCTCATCGCTCACGTGTCCGGGCATCACCGGATGAGGATCGTCGTATGGGCCGGAGCCGATGCCCGGGAGAGCCGACACCCTGCGGCGGGGTGTGCAGGAGGAGGATCAGGTCTGTGCGGGTGTCCCTGGCGATGATTGTGCGTGATGAGGAGCCGACCATCGCCAGGGTCCTTGCGGACGCGGCGAGCTGTTGTGACGAGCTGGTGGTCCTGGACACCGGGTCAACCGATGCCACCCCCCAGCTTGCGGCCCAAGCCGGGGCCCAGGTACTGGAGTTCACCTGGACTGATGATTTCGCCGCCGCCCGCAACGCCGCCTTCGCCGCCTGTACCGGGGACTGGATCCTGTGGTTGGACGCCGATGACCGGCTACCCCCCGCCGTCCAGCAACGGCTACTCGCAGCCAAGCACGGCACGCTGCTCCGCACCGACATCGACGCGGTCATGGTGCCCTACCACTACCAGATCAGCGACGCAGGTGAGCACTGCACCTACAGCTTCCTCCGCGAACGTCTCCTGCGCCGCCGGGCCGGTCTGCGCTGGCACGGGGTGGTGCACGAGGTCATCGCCATCCCCGCCGGGCGCTCCATCATCGCCGAAGACCTCTGGGTGGAACACCACCCCGACCCCTCCCACCGAAGGCGCAACGCCGACCGCAACCTGCGTATCCTGCAACACGCCATCGACACCGGTGACCGCAGCGCCCGCACCCTGTTCTACTACGGCAACGAGCTGCGTGACCACCAGCGCTACGCCGAAGCCGCCGATGGTTACCGCGACTACCTGCAGGTCTCCACCCTGGCGTGGGAGCGCTACACCGCGTTGCTGCACCTCGCGGAGTGCTGCCGGGCCCAGGGTGAAACCAACGCCGAACTGATGCACCTGCTGGACGCCGTCGGAGCCGACAGCAGCCGCGCGGAGGCCTACGTACGGGCCGGCGTGTACTTCTACGAACGGCAGCAATGGGCGCAGGCCGTCCCGTTGTTCGTGGCCGCGACGGCCTGTGTCCGGCCCGTCGAGGGATTCGTCAACGAACCGGACTACGCCTATCTGCCCTGGGACTATCTGCTGGTCTGCTACAGCCGGCTCGGCCAACGTCAGGCGGCGCTGGCCGCCTCCGCCCAGGCACTGCCCGACAACCCCGACGCCGACCGCGTTCGCACCAACATCGAGATGACCCGCAAACTCCCCACCTGAGCACCGCCCCCCGCTACTGCGTGCTCCAAATGTCCAGTACCGGGTCAAACAACGTGGCGCTGGCATCGCCCGATTGCCTGCCACAGAACCAGGTCACCGTGTGTGGCCCCACGGTGACATTGCCGAACCGTCCGTTCTGGAGCACCGGCTCGTCCAGCACCGCCTTGCTCGCCGTGGTGATCGGCGACGAAGCGCCAAACGTGGTGCCATCCAGCTTGGTGAAGCAGCGGGCCGCGAAATAGCCGCCGCTCTCCAGGATGGCATTACCGTTGACGAGGATGCTGCCGGGCTGGGTCAAGGTGACGGTGGCCGACGCCACCTGGACGCTGGTGTTCGTCAATGTCGTCGAACCCGGGCTGTTCCCTTCAGCGCTGAAACTCGTGCCGGCAGCACCGGTTGCCCCCGTAGCACCCACAAGACCTGTCGGTCCGGTCGGCCCGGTCGGTCCGGGTGCGCAAGTCGGCCCGGTGACCCCCGATGAAGTCGCGAACGGCGCAATTATGATCGGCCCGGTTGCCCCGGTTGCCCCGGTTGCCCCGGTTGCCCCGGTTGCCCCGGTTGCCCCGGTCGGCCCGGTCGGCCCGGTGACACCGGTTGCCCCGGTCGGCCCCGTTGCTCCCGTGGCCCCAGTACACGCAGGCCCTGCCGGCCCCGGAACCCCCTGGGCTCCGGTAGGGCCAGTCGGTCCTGCAACCCCCTGGGCTCCGGTGGGCCCTGTTGCCCCGTTCATCCCGGGCGTGCCGGGGGCGCCGGGGGCACCAGTCGGGCCGACGGGCCCGGTCATCCCATTAAGTCCGGGGGTGCCCGGGGCACCGGTGGCCCCGGTCGCTCCCGTGGATCCGGGGGGACCCTGAGTAGGGCTCTGGTAGGTGATGGCCTGATCCGCCCCAAAACACTGCACCGGAGTCGTGGGGTTCACCTGCACGTTGTAAACGATGCGGAAGAAGCCGTTGAAACACCCTGCATAGGTTGTTGGAGGTGGGGTCACCGGCGCGGCATCCGCCGAAGCCACCGCCGACAACCCCATTGTCGCGAACCCCACCACACTCACACCCGCGGCAACACGGCGAACACGACTACTGAGATACATGGTGAAAGCCCCTTCGGCTCTGCCGGAGGGCGGACGCCGCCGGTGAACAGAGTGTCCCACGTCACACCCGTCTGAAACAGGGGGCAAAAGCGCAGACGCACAGCCTCGAGAAGCCACTCCACGCGCCCGACACCCGGAACGACCACCACTGCCAACGACACGTAACGCGCCAGCCAACCGAGTGCGGTTCGCGCCGCCAGGGGCGCTGCGGTGCTGGACCCCGCGCTGGAGACGAGCAGGTCGACCAGGTCTCAGTGGCTATCGGCCGCGGCGAACATCCGCTCGACGTCAGCGGCGCGGGCCACCGCATCGATGCCCTTGGCAGACCGGGCTACCGGGTGCTCGTCGGACACCAGGCGCCGCACCACAGCACGCCCGAGGCCGCGGCCTGCCCCGGCGGTCCCGGCAGATCCGCCCCGAGCTCATGTGCATCCCCATTTCGCTGCGCTCGCTCAGGTGCACCCCCACGTCGCTGCGCTCGCTCAGCGGAAGGCGGCTATCCCGGTGATGGCCTGGCCCAGGCTGAGGGCGTGCATCTCCTCAGTGCCCTCCTAGGTGATCACGGTCTCGAGGTTCGCCATGTGCCGCATCACGTTGTGCTCCATTACGATCCCGGCGGCCCCGAGCATTCCGCGGGCCGTGCGGGCCACCTCGAGCGCGCTGCGGGCGTTGGACAGCTTGCCCCCTTCTAGTGTTTGTCCATTGTAGACATTGCCGTCCTCATCCCGGCTCGATGGTCCTCGCCGAGGCTATGCCCAATGCTTGCCCGTTGATAAACATGTCACGACCCACTCAGCGGATCTCGGTACGCACCGCGAACAGCTCGGGGAAGAAGGTCAGGTCAAGCGCCCGCTGCAGGAAGCCCACCCCGCTGGATCCACCCGTACCGGTCTTGGTCCCGATGATGCGGAGCACCGTGCGCACGTGCCGAAAGCGCCACAGCTGGAAGCTGTCCTCCAGGTCCACCAGCTCTTCGCAGGCTTCATAGGCCTGCCAGTGCTCGGCGGTGTTCTCGTAGATGTCACGAAACATCGGAACCAGCTCGGCGCAGAACCGATGCGCCTGCCGCACGTCGCGCTCAAGCACTTCCGCGGGGATCGGGTGTCCGCGCCGGGCAAGGTAGCGGAGGAACTCGTCGTACACGCTGGGCTCGGCGAGCAGCTCGCTCAGCACGTCGTGGGCCGCTGGGTTGTCGACAAAGACCTTCAGCATCCCGGCGTTCTTGTTGCCGAGGATGAACTCGACGGCGCGGTACTGGTGGGACTGGAAGCCCGAGGCGTGGCCGAGGAACGAGCGGAACTGGGCGTACTCGGTGGGCGTCAGGGTGGCCAGCACCGACCATTGCTCGGTGAGGGTCTTCTGGATCTGCTTCACCCTGGCGATGCACTTCAGTGCCGCGGGCAGCTCATCGGCGCTCAACCGCGCGCGGGCCAGCCGCAGCTCGTGCAGCATCAGCTTGAGCCAGAGCTCCGTCGTCTGGTGCTGAATGATGAACAGCAGCTCGTCGGGATGCTCGGGCGAGCTCACCGGCACCTGCGCACTGAGCAGGGTGTCCATCTGCAGGTAGGAGCTGTAGGACATCTCCTCGCGTAGGTCCGTCACGATGTCGGACTCCAGCGCCCTGGTGTTGTCCTGCACGCTCATCTCGATCTCCTGCCGATGGTCCGAGGTGCACACCGTAGCGCCCGCGCGCACGCAGCACGGTGCGCGCTGAGACTCCCGACACACCTGCCCACTACGGTTGTGCCCACAACGCTGCGAAAGGAGCTCGCGACATGGGCATCATGTCTCCGGTCGACTCGACGTTCTTGCTGATGGAGAGCCGCGAGCACCCGATGCACGTCGGCGGTCTTTCACTGTTCACCCCACCCAAGGGTGGCGGCGCCGATCTGGCCCGGTCGATGTACCGCGACCTCGTCGACGTCGAGGCGATCAGGCCGCTGTTCCGCCGCAAGCCCCAACAGCTGCTGTCCTCCTTCGCCCCCGTCAGCTGGGCGAACGACAAGGATGTCGATCTTGAATATCACGTGCGGCTGTCCGCACTTCCGCGCCCGGGCCGCGTGCGGGAGCTGTTGGAGCTGACGTCCCGACTGCACGGCACGCTGCTGGACCGGCACCGTCCACTGTGGGAGGTGCATGTGGTGGAGGGCTTGTCTGACGGACGCGTCGCGGTGTACATGAAGACCCACCACGCCCTGATCGACGGCGTCTCCGCCAGCCGCATCTGGTACAAGGCCCTGTCCCCCGACCCCACCGGGAAGTTCACGCCGCCCTGGGCTGAGCGGTCGAAGAAGTCGCGGCCGTCCTCGAGCGGGGGGTTCAGTCCGCTCAACCTGCTCGGCGCCACCGCCACGACTCTGCGGGACGTGGCCGGCATCGCTCCTGCCACCCTGACCAGCGCGTACCAGGCGTTCAACGACAATGCCGCGGCTCTACCGTTCCAGGCGCCCAAAACCATGCTCAACGTGCCGATCACCGGGGCTCGGCGGTTTGCGGCCCAGGCCTGGCCCGTCGCCCGGCTACGCGCGGTCAGTGTGGCTGCCGGGGT
>JALYVL010000328.1 GCA_030853285.1 Actinomycetota bacterium
GAGTTGGCCGACGCAGGCCATCGCCGCGAGTGTGCGAGCGCAGCCGTTCGGCGGTCTGGTCACGCAGCTCAGCACGGACAGCGGTGCCCTGCGGGTGCAGTTCCTTGGTGGCCTCGGCACCACCAGCTTGCGCCCTGTCGTCCAGGACGGCCGCATCGTCATCGAGACGGTCGACGTCAGGGTGTTCGGCCTCGGCCTGCCCACCAGTCCTGTGCAACAAGTGGTCAATCTGCTCAGCGGAGACCTGTCGACCTTTCCTCTCGGCCTGACGCCGACCGCGGTCCGACTCACCGATGTGGGCGTGGAGATCACCCTCGCCGGCGGCCGTGCCGAACTACCGCCATTGGATCGCGATCCCAGCGGCTGCTCGAGCTTCTGAGGCCCGTGGCACCCCAACTTGTCGGACCTCGCCGCTACCCTCGGAGTGACTGGGGAGGATGGCATGCGGCAGTTCGGGCAGACGTGGTTGTACTCGCCACGCGACGTGCTTGCGGTGCTCGAGTGCGAGCATCGGTTTGCGCTGGAGCACGCGGCCGCGCACGGACTGGTCAAGCGGCCGCCCCAGGGCGACGACAGCACTCTGGACCTGGTCAAATCGCACGGCCTACGGCACGAACAGGCGGTACTGGAGGAGCTTCGCGGACGTTTCGACGTCGTCACCATCGACACCCCGGGCCATGACGACGGCGCCCTGCTCGACGCCGCCCAAGCCACCCAGGCCGCCATGGACGCCGCTGCGTCCGTGATCTATCAGGCGGTGCTGCTGGTGGACGGCTTCCTCGGCTACGCCGACTTCCTGCTCGGCGTCGACCTCGATACCGGGGAACCACTCGGGCGGTACGAGCCGGTGGACACCAAGCTCGCGCGGCACGCCAAGCCCACCGCACTGCTGCAGCTCGCCTGCTACGCCGACGCGCTGGTACGCAGCGGTCGACCCACGCCGCAACTGGTTCACCTGTGGCTCGGCGACAACTCCCGGGAGGTAGTGCCTGCCGCGGATGTGCTGCCATTGGCCCAGGAGTACCGCGAGCGGGTGCTGTACGGTCTGCACGCTGAAGCCGTTGCGCCGCAATCACTGTGGGGCGACGCCCGTCCCTCCTGCGCCACCTGTCGCTGGGACACCCACTGCGCCGCTGGGCGCCGCGAGGCCCGCGACCTCAGCCTCGTCGCCGGGATCCGCGGCGACCAGATCACCCGGCTGCGAGCCACCGGGGTGTCCACTGTGGATGCGCTCGCCGTGGCGGACGACGCGTTGCGACCACCGACCATGGGCGTCGACACGTGGGTGCGCCTACGCGCCCAGTCGGCCCTGCAGGTGGCCGGAGCCGGGGGGTCGCCGCTGCACGAAGTGTTCGACCCGGCTGGGCTCGACCTCCTTCCCGCACCGAGTACGGGCGACCTGTACTACGACATCGAGGGCGACCCCTTCGCCGAGAGCGGAGGCGGCCTGGAATACCTGCACGGCATCATCGACGCGTCCGAGGTGTTCACCGCCTTCTGGGCGCACAGCCGCGCCGCGGAGAAGCACGCGTTCGAGCAGGTCGTGGACACCTTCACCGCGGCGGCCAGTTCCCATCCGGGCATGCACATCTACCACTACGCGCCCTACGAGCGCACCGCCCTGACCACCTTGGCTGCGCGGCACGCCACCAGGGAGGACGACGTCGACCAGCTGCTCCGTGAGGGACGTCTGGTCGACCTCTACGCCGTGGTGCGCCGCTCGGTGCGCGTGTCCACCGAGAGCTACTCGATCAAGAAGCTCGAGCCGCTGTACATGGGGGCGCAGCTGCGCGACGGCGAGGTGACCAACGCCGGAGACTCTATTGTGGAGTACGAGAAGGTGGTGGCCTGTCGCGAGGCAGGCGATGGCGCCGAGGCTGACCGTTTGCTCGAAGCCATCCGTGACTACAACGAGTACGACTGCGTGAGCACCCATCGCCTGCATCACTGGCTGCTGTCGCTGCGCACCAGCGCGCCAACGCGCACCGTGACCGCCGATGTTCCGGTCGAGCACAAGACGCCTGCTACGGAGGAGCTGGCCGAGCGTCTGCGCGCACAGGTTCCCGACATCGACCGGACCGCTGACGAGCAGGCGACCGCGCTGCTCGCCGCTGCGCTCGGCTACCACCAACGTAATCAGAAAACGTTCTGGTGGGAGCACTTCGATCGGCTCCGTCAACCGGTGGAGGAGCTGCTCAACGATGACTGCGTGGTGGTGCTCGAGCACCCCACCGGCAGCGGTTGGGACAAGGTGAAGCCCAAGCGGACTTTCTCCCGCACCGTGGATGCGTCCACGGCCACCGCCGCCGAGGACGTCCGGGCGGTGACGAAGAGCGGCGCGTTCATCGTCTACGGTCCGCCGCTGCCCGACGCGCTGGAGCCCAGCGCCGATTCGGAGCGCGCCACCCACACCGGGGTGGTCAGCGTTGATGCGGCGGGCGGCCGGGTGAGCCTGGTCGAGCGGGCGCCGACGGGTAGCGATGGCTGGCCGCAGCTTCCGTTGGCGCTCACTCCGGCGGCGCCACCGTCGGCCAAGTCGTTGGAAGCAGCCCTGTGCGGCCTCGGCGAGGGGTTGCTGGCCGACGGTGCACCGGATGCGGCGTGGTTTCGGCTGCTCACCCGCCAGAGCCCGGCCTCGGCCATGCCGCGAACCGATGACCGGCTCGTCGACATCACCGCTGCGGTCGCTGCGCTCGACCACGGGGTGCTCGCAGTACAGGGC
>JALYVL010000329.1 GCA_030853285.1 Actinomycetota bacterium
GGCTCGAGCCCATCCCGCTCGCGCAACACCTCCGCAATCGCGGCGACCGACGGTGTCCGCAGCGCCACGTGTCGACACCGCGAGCGCAGGGTCACCGAGATGTCCTGCGGATCGACCGAGGGCGCGCACAGCAGGAATACCGTCCGGGGCGGCGGTTCCTCCACGACCTTCAGCAATGCATTCGCGGCGCCTTCGGTGAGCCGGTCGGCGTCCTCGACCAGCACCACCTGCCAGCGACCCGTGCTGGGTCGACGCGAGGCAATCTGCACGATGGCGCGCATCTCGCTGACGCCGATGGTGAGGCCCTCCGGGATGACCCGGCGGACGTCACCATGAGTTCCGGCCAGCACCGTGTGGCAGGCCTGGCACTGTCCGCAGCCGGGAGGCCCGGGCGTGGTGCACTGCAGTGCCGCGGCGAAGCACAGCGCCGCCACCGAACGACCTGAACCCGGTGGTCCGGTGAACAACCAGGCATGGGTCATCGCGGAACCGCCACCGGCTGCCGTGCGGGCGCTCAGCGCGGCGGTCGCCGCTGCCTGTAGCCGTTCGGCGACGTCATCCTGGCCGACGAGCCGCGTAAACACTCTGGACGCCAACGCACAC
The DNA here is from genome assembly GCA_030853285.1 of Actinomycetota bacterium. Taxonomy (GTDB): domain Bacteria; phylum Actinomycetota; class Actinomycetes; order Mycobacteriales; family Mycobacteriaceae; genus X156. The sequence goes on from JALYVL010000329.1 coordinate 604, forward strand.
CTCACTACTTCTTTGCGGCGACGCGCTTCTTGGGCGCTGCCTTCTTCGCCGGCGCCCGCTTGGCGGGAGCCTTCTTGGGCGCCGGACCGCGTGCTCGTCGCTCACCGAGCAGCTCTATGGCGCGCTCGTCGCTGAGCGTCTCCACCACGTCGCCCTTGCGCAGGCTGGCGTTGGTCTCCCCGTCGGTGACGTACGGGCCGAACCGGCCGTCCTTGATCACCATCGGCTTCCCCGTCGCGGTGTCCGCCCCCAGCTCACGCAGCGGTGGTGTCGCTGCACCCTGTCGACCGCGCCGCTTGGGTTCGGCGTAGATCTTCAGCGCCTCCTCCAACGTCACCGTGAACATCTGCTCCTCGTCGGTGAGTGAGCGGGAATCGGTGCCGCGCTTCAGGTACGGCCCGTAGCGGCCGTTCTGTGCGGTGATCTCCTCGTTGTTCGCCGGATCGGCGCCGACCACCCTGGGCAACGACAGCAGGCGCAGCGCATCCTCCAGAGTGACCGTGGCCAGATCCATCGACTTCAGCAACGACCCCGTCCGCGGTTTGGGCCCGGTGGCCTTCTTGGTGGCTTTTTTCGCGGGCGCCTTCTTCGCGGGGGTCGGCTCCGCCTCGGTGGGTGGATCGGGTAGCAACTCGGTGACGTACGGGCCGAAACGCCCCTCCTTAGCCACGATCTCGTGTCCACTGATCGGATCGGCCCCGAGCTTGCGGCCTTCCTGCGGAGTGGCGAACAGCTTTTCCGCCACCTCCAGCGTCAGTTCATCCGGCGACAGATCGTCCGGCAGATTCGCGCGCTGCGATTCCGGTTCCCCCGAGTCCCCGATCACCGTCCGCTCCAGGTACGGCCCGAAGCGACCGACGCGGACGTCGATCCCCCGCCCCTCGGCGTCGTCGAACAGGCGGATGGAGTTGACCTCGCGGGCGTCGATCTCCTCCAGGTTGACCCCCACCAGTTTTTTCAAGCCACCGGCACGGGCGACGGAGCCGTCGGCCCCGTTGGCGCCCCCGAAGTAGAAGGCGTTCAGCCAATGGGTGCGTTGCTCGCGGCCACCGGCGATGTTGTCCAGGTCGTCCTCCATCGACGCGGTGAAGTCGTAGTCCACCAGGCGGCCGAAGTGCGCCTCCAGCAAGCCGATCACCGCGAACGCCACCCAGGACGGCACCAGTGCGCTGCCCCGCTTGTAGACGTAGCCGCGGTCCTGGATGGTCTTGATGATGGCCGCGTAGGTCGACGGCCGGCCGATGCCCATCTCCTCCATGGCCTTCACCAGGCTGGGCTCGGTGTAGCGCGCGGGTGGGCTGGTGGAGTGCCCGTCCGGGTTGAGCCCGGTGGCGGTGACGGCATGGCCCTCGGCGAGTTGGGGCAGGCGGGACTCCTTGTCGTCGGCGTCGGCGCCGGAGCCCTCCTCGACGGTTTCCACGTAGGCCTTGAGAAAGCCGGCGAAGGTGATGGTCCGCCCCGACGCCGCAAACACACATTCTTCGCCGGTGCCCGCCGTCCCGGTGATGCGCAAGCTCAGCGTGGTCCCGCGGACGTCGGCCATCTGCGAGGCGATAGTGCGCTGCCAGATCAGCTCGTACAGCCGGTACTCGTCGTTGTTGAGCGTGGCGTGCAACTGCCCGGGCGTCATAAAACTCTCCCCCGAGGGACGGATCGCCTCGTGTGCCTCCTGGGAGTTCTTCACCTTCTTGGTGTACTGCCGGGGCTGCGGGCTGACGTAGGCCTCGCCGTAGAGCTCGCGGGCCTGGTTGCGGGCGGCGGTGATGGCGGTCTCCGACAGCGTGGTCGAGTCGGTACGCATGTAGGTGATGTGCCCGTTCTCGTAGAGGCCCTGGGCGATGCGCATCGTCCGATCGCTGGAGAAGCGCAGCTTGCGGCCCGCCTCCTGCTGCAACGTGGACGTCATGAACGGGGCGTACGGCTTGCGGGAGTACGGCTTGTCCTCGGCCGAGGTGACCATGAGGCCCACTCCGTGCATGGCATCCGCCAGGCGCCGGGCGTGGTCCTCGTCCAGCACCCGCACCGTCGAGGCCTGCTTCAGCGCCCCGTCGGAACCAAAGTCCCGGCCGGAGGCGACCCGGGCCCCGTCGACGCTGAACAGCCGGGCG
>JALYVL010000330.1 GCA_030853285.1 Actinomycetota bacterium
GACATCGCGTGGGAAGTGCGCGCCGGGGTCACTGGTGAGTTGCTTCCAATCTTGAACGGCGCGCTCCCATGCTGCGCCCGTCGGTGCGTACGGCCTGTTTTGTAGGTAGTCCAGGGTTGTCTGGTCTGGTGCGACCAGCCCTGTCCATGCTGCGCACTCGACGGCCATGTTGCACAGCGTCAGCCGGGCTTCGATGGGCAACGCGCGGATGGCGGATCCGCAGAACTCGATGGCATGACCGGCCGCGCCGCCGGCGCCGATCACCGCGATCAGATGCAACATCATGTCCTTGGCGGTGACGTAGGGGTTGAGTGTTCCGTTGAAGATGACGCGCATGCTTGCGGGGCGGCGCGCCACCACTGTGCCGGTGGCGAGGGCGTGCTCGATGTCGGTGTTGCCGACGCCCCAGGCCAGGGCGCCGAGCCCACCGAGCGTGCCGGTGTGGCTGTCGGCGCACACCAGTGTGGTACCCGGTAGCGCCAGTCCTTGTTCGGCGCTGACGACGTGGCTGATGCCCTGCTCCTCATCGCCAACGTCGAACAGGGTGATCTTGCGGGCCCGGGCCTCTTCCCGGAAAACCTGGATGAACTCTTGGCCTCCCGGTATGCGTGTGGAGTCCGTGCGTCCTGGTGTGGTGTCCAGGACGTGGTCGACGGTGGCGTAGACCTGTTCTGGGTTGGCGACCGTACGGCCATCGTCTGAGAGGGCCCGCAGCGCGAGCGCGCCACTGCGCTCGTGGAGGATGACCCTGTCGATGCTCATCAGGTCCGTTTGTGCATCGAAGGCATCGATGCGGTGCTGTTCCCATAGCTTCTCGACCAAGGTCTGGGGCCCGGCGTTCGCCCGGCCGCGGGCGTGGTCTGAAGCGGGGTCGCGGTGCTCAGCGGGAGGGGCGGTGGGGGTGGTCATGAGGCTGCCGTCATCTGCAGTGGGGCGAGGTAGTGGTTCTCCAGCTCGGTAACTGTGCTCATGCCGAGCAGCGTGTGGGCTTCTCTCAGCCCGACGAGCATGCCGCTCACACCGTCGGTACCACCGTCGGCGGTGATCTGTTGGAGCACCACCTGCATGGCCTTCATCGCTGCCTGCAGCATCGCACCTGGCAGGCTCACCCGGGCTACGCCCATCTCCTGGAGGGCGGTGAAGGTCAAGCCGGACGGTGTTCGTCCGCCCTCGACCAGGTTCATCGCGACCGGTCCGTTGATGCCGGCAACCGCCGCCGTGACGTCCTCCCTCCGGCCGATGCCCTCGACGAACACCATCGTGGCGCCGGCGGCGAGGTAGGCGTTGCCCCGCACGATGACCTCATCGAGCCCGCCGGTGGCGAGGGCGTCGGTCCGGGCGTTGATCACGAAATCCGGGTCGCGCCGGGCGTCCGCGGCCGCGGCGATCTTCATCGCAGCCTCGTCGATGTCGAGGAGCTGCTTACCGTCGAGGTGTCCACACCGCTTCGGCATGACCTGGTCCTCGATGTTGACTCCGGCGGCCCCGGCGCGTTCGAATGCGCGGACCGTGTAGTAGGTGTTGACCGCGTTACCGAACCCGGTATCGCCGTCGCCCATGACGGGCACGTCGACCGCGGCGGCGATCCGTCCGGTCCTGTCCACCATGTCGCTCATGGAGAGCATGGAGTAGTCGGGCAGTCCTAGATGGGTGGCGCTGATGCCCGCACCGGTGCACTGCAGGGCGGGGAAGCCGGCCTGCGCAGCGATCTTCGCGCTGAGTGGGTCAAAGACGCCGGGCATGACGAGAAGTTCTGGCTGATCGATCAGGTGTCGCAGACGTGTTGTGGGTTTCATGACGATCCTCGCTCTCATTAGGTACTGCATGAGTTGGTGTGTTGGTGTGCATCGTCGGGTGGGGGGACGCTTGCCTCAGCGGATGGTTCAGGCGCTACCGCCGAAGCGGCGATGAATCCGTTTCTCGAGGATGCGCAGTGCGGTGGCGGGGCCCAGCGCGAGCACGATGACAACTAGGACGTCGCCGACGATGTCGCCCATGCGGGCCAGCGGGACGTTGCGCAGGATCTCGTAGCCCAGCCCCGACACCCCGGAGAACATCTCGGCAATGATCAGGCCGAGGAAGGTCAACCCGAAGCTGAGCCGCAGGGCGCTGGCAAACGCCGGTAAGCAACTCGGTAGCACGATCTTGCGGACAACCCCGACGGTTCCCATTTGGAGGCTGGCGGCGAGTTTCAGCTGCAGACGAGGGACGCCGGCGGTCGCGCTCATGACCATCAAGAACATGGGGAGCACGCCGGAGAACACGGCGAACCCGATCTGACTGCTGGCTCCCAACCCCAAAAACACCAGAAACAGCGGAAACAACACGATCTTCGGAATGCTGTAGATGGCATAGGCGATGGGGGACACCACATCAGACCAGAAGCGGCTCAGTCCGACCGTGAACCCGATTGTGGCGCCGAGCACGACGACGAGGCAGTAGGCCACGACCAGCCGGACCACCGTGTCGATGAGATTGGTCTGGAACCGCTCGTCACCTAGGTTGACCGTCAGGCGGTCCACGGCGGACACCGGGTCGGGCAGCACCGCGCTGTCACGCAGTATGGCGGCGGCCCACCAGATCGCCACGAGTACCAGACCGAGGATCACCGGGGCCAGGGCCGCGGTCATCCGTGCTCGGTGTCGGGGGCCCGTGGCTGCGGTCGCAGGCGGAGCCGGGACGGTCGTCTCACGCAGAAGGGTGGTCATCGT
>JALYVL010000331.1 GCA_030853285.1 Actinomycetota bacterium
GTGGCTTCGGGCAGTGGCGCACAGCGACGACGGTGCGCTCCCGTTCGTACGCGGCGGGCGACTCGGGGAACACCGAAGCTACATGGCCCTCTCCACCCATGCCCAGCATCAACACGTCGAAGCGGGGGACCGCGCCGTGATCTTCCGACTGGCTCCGCGCTGCCAGCGTTCCGGCGTAATCGGCCGCGGCAGCATCCGGGTCGTTACCCAGCGGGCCGTCGGAGGCGGCCATGGGAAACACCCGAGCCGGGTCGACGCCCACGTGGTCCAGCAGGGCGGCGCGGGCCTGCGTCTCGTTGCGCTCGGGGTGCCCGGCGGGCAGGTAGCGCTCATCACCCCAGAAGATGTCGAGCCGCGACCAGTCGATCGCCAGGCACGCTGCGGACATGCGCAGCTGCTCGAGGACCGCGGTGCCCACGCCGCCCCCGGTGAGCGCCACCGAGGCCGTGCCCCGTGCCACCTGCGCGTCGACCACCGTCGTGACCAGCCGAGACGCGATCGCCGCGGCGAGCACAGCCGGGTCGGCGTGCACCACCACTTGCGGCACGCTCATGGTGCGACCCTCGCGGTCACGCGTGGAGATGTGGCCCTCGACCGCTTGACCAGTGACAGACCCTGCAGGGCCTGCTCGTACACCTCGTCGGCGTCGAGACGGCGCATCTCCTCGGACAGGCAGTCCTTCACCTGGCGCCGGCTGAGGGCAACCTTGCGGTCGGGCTGTCCCGGTTGGGTCAGCACGGCAGAGTCCCCGGAGGGGCGGATCAGCGCCACCGCACCCGACGGTCGTTCGAGCACCACCGACCCCAGCCCCACACCGGTGCGCACCCGCTTGACGGGAACCCGGAGAAACGCCGCCAGCCAGCCGGCCAGCAGGTCGGAGGACGGCGAGTCGGCGCCACCGGTCACCGTGGCCGACTGCACCGGCTCGTAGGGGGGCTGATCGAGTGCGCTGGCCAGCAGCGCACGCCAGGAGGTGAGCCGACTCCAGGACAGGTCGGTGTCGCCCTCGACGTAGCTCGCCTGGCGTTGGATGAGGGCACGGGTCGGGTTGCGGGCGGCGGCGGCATCGGTGATGCGCCGAGTCGCGAGCCGACCGATGGGATCGCGCGCGGGGTTGGCGGGGGGCTCGCCCGGCCACCACGCGACGATCGGTGTGTCAGGTAGCAGGAACGGAACTGTCACACTGGCGGCGTTCTCGGCCAGCGGGCCGTAAAGCCGCAGGACCACCACCTCCGAGGCGCCTGCGTCTCCACCGACCCTGATTTGCGCATCCAGCCGTGGGGCGGCTTTGCGGGCTCCGCGAGCCAGCACGATGACGCGACACGGATGCTCACGGCTGGCCGCGTTCGCGGCGTCGATCACACCCTCGGTCTGCGCGTCGTCGTCGGTGGCGATCACCAACGTCAGCACTCGGCCGAGGGTGACGGCGCCGCCGCTCTTGCGCAGCTCCACGATGCGCCGGTTCACGTTGCCGGTGGTGGTGGCCGGCATGTCGATAATCATTTCGCGGCCTCCGGCCTTACCGACATCATTTCGCGGCCTCCGGCCTTACCGACATCATTTCGCGGCCTCCGGCCTTAACGACACCATCTAGGGCCGCCTCCACGTGCGTCCGGTCCGGGCCATCATGGCGTCGGCGGAGTCTGGACCCCAGGTTCCCGCGCCGTAGGGCTCCGGCTTACCTGAGGCCGCCCAGTGCTCGATCACCGGGTCGAGGATCCGCCAGGACAACTCGACTTCGGCGTTCACGGGGAACAGTGAAGGCTCGCCCAGCAGCATGTCCAAGATCAACCGCTCGTAGGCCTCGGGCGAGGACTCGGTGAACGCCTGCCCGTAACTGAAGTCCATACTCACGTCGCGGACCTCCATGCTGCTGCCCGGCACCTTCGAGCCGAAGCGCATGGTGATGCCTTCGTCGGGTTGCACCCGGATCACCAACGCGTTGTGCCCCAACTCCTCAGTCATGGTGGCATCGAAGGGCAGGTGCGGGGCGCGCTTGAACACCACCGCGATCTCGGTGACGCGGCGGCCGAGCCGTTTGCCGGTGCGCAAGTAGAACGGCACCCCTGCCCACCGTCGGGTGTCCACGTCAAGGGTGATCGCCGCGAAGGTCTCCGTCGTGGAGTCCACGGCGAAGCCTTCCTCGTCGCCGAGCCCGACCACCTGTTGGCCGCCCTGCCAGCCACCCGAGTACTGCCCGCGGGCGGTGGTTTCGTCGATCGGCTGGGCGAGCCGGATGGCGGAAAGCACCTTGACCTTCTCCGCCTGCAGCTCGTGCGGCTCGAAGCTGACCGGCTCCTCCATCGCGATGAAGGCCAGCAGCTGCAACAGGTGGTTCTGGATGACATCGCGCGCGGCGCCGATGCCGTCGTAGTATCCCGCCCGACCGCCCAGGCCGATGTCTTCGGCCATGGTGATCTGCACGTGGTCGACGTAGTGCGCGTTCCAGATCGGGTCGAACAGCTGGTTGGCGAAGCGCAGCGCCAGGATGTTTTGCACCGTCTCCTTGCCCAGGTAGTGGTCGATGCGGAACACCGAATCTTCGGGAAACACCTCGTTCACCACGGCGTTCAGCTCTCGTGCGCTGGCCAGGTCGTGCCCGAAGGGCTTCTCGATCACCACCCTGCGCCACTCGCCGTCGGTCTGCTTGGCCAATCCGGAGCGCGAGAGCTGTTCGCACACCACCGGAAAGGCCGCCGGCGGCACCGAG
>JALYVL010000332.1:0-1816 GCA_030853285.1 Actinomycetota bacterium
CCGCGGTGGTGTGCATCGCGATTCCCGCCGAGCGCATGGCGATGTGCAACCCGAGATTGCTCATCACGGTCGCCACCATGGTGTTATCGGTGAGCGTCCCCTCCTCGTGCATGGCCACGGCGAGGATGGCCAGAATTGCGTCGCCATCAACAACACCGCCCGACTCGTCCACAGCGAGGCAGCGATCTGCGTCGCCGTCGTGCGCAATGCCGAGATCGGCACCGTGCCTCACCACGGCGGCTTGGAGGTCCGCCAAGTGCGTCGAGCCACAGCCGTCGTTGATGTTCAGCCCGTCCGGCTCGGCGTGGATGGCGATCACCTCGGCGCCTGCGCGGCGATAGGCGAGCGGTGCGACGACCGATGCCGCCCCGTTTGCGCAGTCGACCACCACGCGAAGTCCGTCGAGTCGTTCCGGACTCGCCTGCACAAGATGGGCGACGTAGCGCTCGGCGGCGTCCTCGAGCTCACGCACCCGCCCGATCTGCGCGCCCACCACCCGCGCGCCCACCTGTCCGAGGTGCCGCTCGACCCGATCCTCGACCGCGTCGGCCAGCTTGTGTCCGCCGGCGGCGAAGAGCTTGATGCCGTTGTCGGGCATTGCGTTGTGCGAAGCAGAGATCATCACGCCCAGGTCGGCGCCGGTATCGGCGACCAGGTGAGCCAACGCGGGGGTGGGGAGCACGCCGACCCGGAGCACGTCTGCGCCTGCGGCCGTCAGCCCAGCGGTTACTGCGGCCTCGAGCATTTCCCCGCTGGCCCGCGGGTCGCGACCGAGCACGGCCACCGGGCGATGGCCGAGCCCGGACTCGCCGAGCACCGCCGCAGCCGCCTCCGCGACCTGTAGGGCCAGGCCCGCAGTGAGCTCGGAATTGGCCAACCCGCGTATCCCGTCGGTGCCGAACAACCGTGCTCGGGGGGGCGGGATGGTCACGGCAGATGCTGTCGACACGAACTCGATACCTCCTGAAGCACGAGAGCAGGCGCCCGGACGATCATGGGCGCCTGCTCTCGTAAGTGCAGACATCACTGGACAGGCCGGCATCGCTGCGCCGGCCGAGAATCAACGCTTGGAGTACTGCGGCGCCTTACGGGCCTTCTTCAGGCCGTACTTCTTACGCTCGGTGGCACGCGGGTCACGGGTGAGGAATCCGGCGCGCTTGAGCACCGGACGGTCATCCGGCTGCACCTCGATGAGCGCGCGTGCGATGGCCAGACGCAGCGCACCGGCCTGACCCGAGGTCCCGCCGCCGTGCAGCCGAGCGTGCACGTCGAAGATCTCGGTCCGCTCGGCAACGACGAAGGGATCGTTGATGAGTTGCTGATGAACCTTGTTGGGGAAGTACTCGCCCAGCGACTTGCCGTTGAGGGTGTAGTTGCCGGTGCCGGGCACCAACCGGATGCGGACAACCGCTTCCTTACGACGGCCCACCGTCTGCACCGGGCGCTCCATCACGATCGGAGCGGGCCGGGGTGCGGCGACAGCAGCGGACTCGAAGGACTCCACCGCCTCGTCGACCTGCTCGATGCTGACATCGCCTGCGGGCTCTGGGGTGGTCATCTGCTGCTCCTCCGGCGCCGTCTGCGCCATTTGCTGCTCCTCCGGCGCCGTCACTGGGCTACCTGGGTGATCTCGAACGGAACGGGCTTCTGCGCCGTATGCGGGTGCTCGGGGCCTGCGTACACCTTGAGCTTGCTGATCATCGCCCGACCGAGGCGATTCTTCGGCAGCATCCCCTCGATGGCCTTCTCCACCAGCCGGTCGGGCTGCTTCTCGATCATCTCGCCCACCGAACGACGCCGTAGACCGCCGGGGTAG
>JALYVL010000332.1:1826-2707 GCA_030853285.1 Actinomycetota bacterium
ACTTGGCGTCGCGCTTGTTGCCACTGACCGCAATCTTCTCTGCGTTGACGATGACGACGAAGTCGCCGGTGTCGACATGCGGCGCGAAGATCGGCTTGTGCTTACCGCGCAGCAGCGTTGCCGCATGAGTGGCCAGGCGACCGAGCACCACGTCGGTGGCGTCGATGACGTGCCAGGTGCGGGTGACGTCACCGGCCTTGGGGCTGAACGTAGGCACAGGGCTTCCTCGTCTTATCGGAGCGGAACGGGTCTGATCGGGTGAAGCGGGTCTGACGGTGCGGCTCAGCTGGCAACCCGTCGACCGAAGGCCGACAAGGCTGGTGGCCTACCGGTCGAAAACGATCGGGGCGCACGCCGACCCCGAACGATACCGTCCCGGGCCCCCGTGGGTCAAAAGGCCCCACAGACACGACGGCACCCCGCAGCGTGTGCTGCGGGGTGCGCCGGTGCGGCGGGGAGATCAGCCCCCGAAGGAGTTGCCGACCTTGGCGTCGGTGGACGACATCTCCTGGTTGCCCTGCGAGACCGCCTGGCTGATCTGGGCGAGGACCATGTTGAGGTCTTGCGCGGACTGGTCCCACTTCGCCTTCTGCGCCAGGTAGGCCGCGGAACCCGCGCCTTCCCACCGGCTCTCGATGTCGCGGAGCGCGGCCTTCAGGTCGTCGAGCTGACCGTTCATGGTTTTGCTCGAGGTCGCGATTTCCACGCTGGCCGTGTCGATTCCGGCGTGGTTGTACTTGATCAATCCGTCCATTGTTCCTCCTCGGTAGGTCTTACGTGTGGTGTGAGCGGGTGGGGCTCGTCCCCAGGCGGTAGGCGATGCCCTCGGGCACCGACACGGCCGATCAGAGGTTGAGCGAGCCGCCGACTTTGTTGATGGA
>JALYVL010000333.1 GCA_030853285.1 Actinomycetota bacterium
GGAGAAGCGATCCCTGACTGCGCTGGCCCGTGAACACCTGGAGCAGGCCCGCGCCGGTAGCAGCGGCCGCAGCGCCCACACGGTCTACGGCGGGCATACGCATGCGCTCCGACAGACCCTCATCGCACTGAAGGGCGGCAGCCAGCTCGACGAGCACGAGAGCCCGGGTGATGCCACGGTGCACGTCCTGCAGGGCAGGGTAAAGCTGCTGGCCGGCGACGACGCCTGGGAGGGCTCAGCAGGCGACCTACTCACGATCCCACCCCGCAGGCACTCGCTGGAAGCACTCACCGACGCCGCGGTCCTGCTGACCGTCGTCAAGCAGGGCTGAACAGGCTCACGGCCAGACGGCGACCGGCCGCACGTCGTGTAACTGCTCGGCGGCGACCAAAAAGTCGCGCAGCGCGGTCCCGAGCCGCGCGGCGGACGCCGGCGCCATCTGGGCCATCACCCGCTCAATGGCGGCCCGGCGATGTTCCAGCACCGACTCCACCATGCGTTGGCCCTTCCGGGTGAGCGTCAACTGCAACTGACGACGGTCGTGGGGGTCGTCCCGGCGATCGAGCAGCCCGGCGCTCACCAGGCGATCGCACGTCCGGGTCGCGTTGGACGGGTGTACGCCAAGCCCCTCCGCCACCGCGCCCAAGGTCAGCGGGGCATGATCGGCCGCCATCACCAGCACGCGGAGCTGCGGCACGGTGACCGTGCTCCCGACTTCCTCGACCGAGGCGGCGATCACCCCGACCAGCACCCGGCTGGTCCGCATCACCGCGTCCACCTCTTCGGCGAGCGGAACGTCGGCGGAGGAGTGTGCACCCATGGCTGCAGTATGGTCACGTTACTTGCGTGTTCGCAAGTATTGCGTGTAATAGTGGACGGGTAGAGAACGGACAGTCAACCGCGGAGGTGCTGCGATGCGAAAGACCGCAATGAAAGTGGAGATCGCCCGCGACGTAGTGGTGCTGGTCGGCGGCATAGCCCTTGTCCTGTGCACGCCGTGGCTGAACACCAAGGGCGACCAAGAAGTCACCGGCGCGCTGTTGATCTACGGCCTCCTGCTCGCAGGCACCGCACTGTGGGCGATGAACGGTGCCTCGCGGCCGAGTCACTGGCTGCACCTCATCGTCGGTATCCTCGTCCTGATCTCGCCGTGGATGCTGCAGTTCCCCGCGGGCCTGGGCACCGCCGACCTCGTCGCCGTCGTGGTGGGCATCGCCGCGACGGCTGCCGGCTTGCTGGGCATCATCGCCGCCAGCCGTCAGCACGGCGCGCGCAGCCCGGCGCAGAAAAGGGCGGGCTCCTACCTCGCCTGGTGAGCTTTGGGATCAGGACCACCAAGGAGGTCCAGCCTTCCGCCGGTGAGCAAAAACGGCACCAACTGCTCGGCGGGGGTCAGCGACCCGTGATGGCCGACGAGGCGAGATTCCAACGGCTCGGCCGCACTACGGATCACCCCGTGGGTACCGCGGGCCGCCACGACGACGTCACCGACGCGGTCGCTGATCCCCGCGTCTGAACCGGTGGTACCGAACCAGCCGGCGGCCACCGCCTCGTCGCGGGCCAGCACCCAGGCGCCTTCGCCGAGCAGCTGCCGCCACGCAGCCAGCACATCGGTCTGCGCGCCGGGCCGTGTGTAGACGTGGCGGGCACGGACCTCGCCACCCAGGAGACGGACGCCGTCTTGCAGCTCGGGAAGATGGTCGTAGTCGGTGCGGTCGTCCTCGCCGACGGAGACCATCCCGTGGTCGGCCACCACAGCAAGGCGGCAACCATCGGGGAGATGCTCGGCGACGGCGCGGACGAGGTGATCGATGAGGCCCAGCTGGATCCGCCAGGCCAGCGAACCAGGACCGCGGGCGTGTCCGGTGAGGTCGAGGTCGCCGTAGTAGGCGTAGCACAGCGCACGCTCGTCGGAGTCGAGCGCGGCCACCACCCGTGCTGCGAGATCACCGGCGGAGTGCGCCGACGTGAAGTGGCCGCCGCGCAGGACCGCACGGGTCAGCCCGGAGCCGCGTTGGATCCCCGGCGCGGCGACGGTGACGCGCACTCCGGCGTCGGCTGCGGCCTGCAGCGCAGTAGGAAGCGATTGGATCTGTTCGGGTACGAAGGCTTCCGCCAAGTCGGCTGGATTGGGGACGCCATGCTCACGCCAGGTGAGCGCGTTCAGCAGGCGATCGTGTGGAGCGGGGGCGAACGTGTACCCGACGATGCCGTGCTCTCCCGGCGGGACCCCGGTACCCAGGGAGGCGATGCTGGTCGCCGTGGTGGACGGAAAGCCGGCGGTCAGCGGCTCCTGCCCCTCGGCGAGCCCAGCCAAGAACGGCGCATCGTCGGGGTACCTGTGCAGCAGCTCCCAGCCGAGGCCGTCGATCAGTAGGACGCAGACGCCGCGGGACTCGGGGACATCCAGAGCATTGGCAAAACCGGCCACCCCCATACCGGCCAGCACCGACGGCAACACTTCGGCGAGTGATCGCTCGCCATAGCGGGGCACCATCGGCTCGTCGGCAGGTTCGGGCTCCATGAGCGTGACCTTGCCAGCTATCCGGCCACCACGGTGGGCGGCAGTGCGGTGCACATTCGTACACCGTGTGCCAGGATCACTGAGACGCGCATCACGGGGACCTCGCTGCGCGCTTGTGGCACGACCAATTTCCGACCACAACCACGATTTTGCCCGCTCCTGACCGCACCACTGAAT
>JALYVL010000010.1 GCA_030853285.1 Actinomycetota bacterium
CCCAAGAGCACCGACGGCTGAACCAAGCCCTCACCACCGCGGGTCGCACCGTGGCCGATGTACTGATCCCCCTGGAGCAACTCCGCACCCTGACCGCTGCGGACATGTCCCTCGGCGCGCTGGAGCAGGCAGTGAGCAGCACCGGGTACTCGCGTTATCCCGTCGCGGCCGCCGATGGTTCCCTGACCGGGTATCTGCACCTCAAAGACGTCCTCGATTCGGTGCTCAACGACGACGCCGGGCCGGACACCGTCATCCCGGCGGCCAGGGTTCGTGCGTTGCCGCCGGTGGCCTGCGCGCAACCGCTGGACGAGGCGTTGACCACCTTGCGCCGCGCCTCCAGCCATCTCGGCCGCGCGGTGGACGCCGGGGGCGCCACGGTGGGCGTCATTGCCCTGGAGGACCTGGTGGAGGAATTCATCGGCACCGTCCGCGACGCGACCCACCGCGAATGATCCTGCAGGAGCACCAGTGGTTGGGCGCGCGCGAGGCGCACCGAGCGACTGTGGACGCCCTGGTGGCCCCGCACCGGGCGCGCCGGGAACGCGGTGAGTCGCATCCTGTGCTGGACTTCCTGTTCAGCTACTACAACCACCGCCCAGGCCGGCTGCGGCACTGGCACCCTGGAGTAGGCGCGACCCTGGCCGGTGACGCTGCCGCGGAGTACCTCGCCGTACGCGGGTACGTCCGCAACCGCGACGGGGTCACCGTGGGCGGGGAGGTGATGCGCCAGCGGGCGGACACCGTCGACTTCGTCCACTCGCTGTTGCGGGCCACCGGCGAGCGACCGGCGCAACTCGGCTGTTTCGGTTTGCACGAGTGGGCCATGGTCTACCGGAGCGGCCGCGACGGCCTGCGCCACAGCGATGTCGAGCTGCGATTGGGCCACCGGGGCACCGATGCAGTGGTGGAGAGCATGGAGCTGCGCTGCACCCACCACGACGCGTTCCGCTTCTTCACCCCGCAGGCGCGGCCCCGCAACGCGGTGCAGACCACCCGCGCCACCCAGCGCGAGCACGAGCAACCCGGTTGCTTGCACGCTGCGATGGATCTGTACAAGTGGTCGTTCAAGCTCGAGCCGTTTGCCCCCTCTGGCCTGTTGTTGCGTTGCTTCTCCCTGGCCCGGGACGCACGCGAGTTGGACATGCGGGCGAGCCCTTACGACTTGCGCGAACATGGCTACGAGCCGGTGGCCATCGAGACGGCGCGGGGTCGGGCGCAGTACGTGCGCGAACAGGCCGAGCTGTCGCGTCGTAGCGCGGCCTTGCGGCAGGAGTTGATCACCGTGTGCGAGCAGGCCGCGACATCAACGCCGCGTCCCAGTTCGGTGGCCGCGCGTCAGTAAGGTGGAGCGCAACCAGCAACGCTCCCCTGGAGGTTCGTCAGTGGCCCGCCACCGCGATAATGCATCTCGGCGCCGGGTCAGTCGCGGTCCCATCATCGTCGTCCTGGCCATGGTGATCGTCGCGTTAGTCACATTTGGTTGGTTTCGGTTGCGGGACAAGGTCGATGCGCAGGGCAGTACGGCTGCGGCCAGCTGCGTCAGCGGTCCATCCACGCTGTCGGTGGTCGCCGACGACGCCATCGCGCCCGTGCTCACCGAACTGGCGCAGCGATACACTGCCACCAAGACGGTCATCCGAGACCACTGCGTTCAGGTCGCTGTACGCGCCGCGAGCGATCAGCAAGTACTGGCCGGGCTGCAAGGCAGCTGGAACAACGCCACCATGGGTGACCCGCCGGCGGCCTGGGTGCCGCAGGACAGCTCGTTGACGGCGCAGCTCGCGGCGGGCAAGCCGGCCATCATCACCGACAAGATCCGCTCGGTGGCCAGCAGTCCCCTTGTGTTGGCCGTCCCCCAACCCGCAGCGCAGGCCGTGAGCGGCGCCAAGCTCAGCTGGGGCGATCTGGCGAAAGTCCAAGGGGCGCCGGACGGCTGGGCCCGCCTCGGCCAGCCGAGCTGGGGAACGTCGACCATTGCGCTGCCCACCGGCAAGGACGGCAGCACGACGGCAGCACTGACCGTTGCGGCGGTGGCAGCAGGCGCGTCCGGAACGTCCCCCCTCACCCCGGGCGTGCTCGGTGCCCCCTCTGTGGTCAGCGCCTTGGAGACCCTGCGGCAAGGACCCGCGCAACAACCGCCGAGCACCAGTACCGCCTTGCGCGCCCTGCACCAGCTCACCTCGGTCGCCGGCAGCCCGTATCAGGCTCTCCCGGCCACCGAGCAGCAGGTGTTCGCGAACGCCGGTCAAGCAGGCAACACGCCGATTGCCGGAGTGCCGCTCACGGGGCCCACCCCGGTGGCGGACTATCCCTACGCGGGGATCAAAGCGGCGTGGGTGGACGACACGCAGAGCCGCGCCGCCGCCGCCTTCTCCGATTATCTCGCGCAGCCCGAGCAGCAGAAGCTATTTGGCGACAAGGGCTTTCATGCCGGCGATGCCGCACTCCCCGCGCCGTCGCCCACCGTGAGCTTCACTCCGGTGACGACCACGCTCGGTCCGGTCGACGCAGCCACCGGTGCGGCGGTCACCGCCCTGTTGGCCGCGCCCGCCGTGGCACCGGCTCCGCCCACCAGCACCAGCACCGTGTTGCTTGACGTCTCCGAATCCATGTCCACCAAGGAGAACGGCACCACCCGACTGAATGCCACGACCAGTGCGCTGGACGCCCGCGTCGGCGAGCTGCCCGCCGCGGCCGGGGTGGGCTTGTGGACGTTCTCCACCGACCTCAACGCCGGCCTGCCCTACCGGGTCAACGTGCCGACGGGTCCGCTGGCCGACAGTGGACGACGGCAGAATCTCAGCACGGCGCTACCGGCGCTCACCCCGAAGACCGGCACCTCACTCAACTTCACCATCGGCGCTGCCTACTCCAGTGCTGTGCAGAACTACGCCGCCGGCCAGCCGAACTCGGTGCTGGTGATCACCGACGGACGCAACGACGGCCGCACGACCACCTCCGAGCTGCAGGCCACCATCGCCAAGGCGCAGGACCCGACGAAGCCGGTGCGCATCGACGTGGTGACCATCGGGTCGCAGCCCGACACCGGCGCGTTACGGCAGCTGACGGACAAGACGGGCGGAAAGCTCGTGCAAACCGAGGTCACCGGTGGGATCCCGCTGTCTGCGGCGTTCGCGCAGCTGTTGTCCTGAGCGCACGCTCAGCTGCTGAACGCCGAGATCGGTGGACAGGAGCACATCAGGTTGCGGTCACCGTACGCACCGTCGATGCGGCGCACCGGTGGCCATACCTTCGCCCGCGACATGCCGCCCGGGAACACGGCGGTGGCCCGGTCGTAGGGGTGATCCCACTCCCCCACCAGGCAGGCCGCGGTATGCGGTGCGCCTCGCAGCGGATTGTCGGTTGCCGGCCACTCCCCGGAGGCCACGCGGTCGATCTCGGCGCGGATGGCGATCATCGCGGCGCAGAACTCGTCGATCTCGGTGAGGTTCTCGCTCTCCGTTGGCTCCACCATCAACGTTCCGGCCACCGGGAAGCTCATGGTCGGCGCGTGGAACCCGTAGTCGGCCAGGCGTTTTGCCACATCGTCGACGGTGACGCCGCTCGAGCTGGTCAGCGGGCGCAGGTCGAGGATGCACTCGTGCGCCACCATCGCGTGCTCGCCGGTGTACAGCACTGGGAAGTACTCGTCCAGGCGTCGAGCGATGTAGTTCGCAGCCGCCACCGCCGTCAAGGTCGCACGGCGCAGACCGTCCGGTCCCATCATCCGGACGTAGGCCCAGGAAATCGGCAGGATTGATGCCGACCCCCACGGCGCCGCGGAAACCGCCCCACCACCGCCGAGATCAGGGGCCTCCGGGTGGCCGGGCAGGAACGGCGTGAGGTGCGACCGGACCCCGATCGGACCGATGCCGGGGCCACCGCCGCCGTGCGGGATGCAGAAGGTCTTGTGCAGGTTCAGGTGGCTCACATCGGCACCGAATTGACCGGGCCGGGCCAGTCCGACCAGGGCATTGAGGTTGGCGCCGTCGACGTAGACCTGCCCGCCCGCCGCGTGCACCAGCTCGCAGACTTCGCGGATCTGGTGCTCGTACACCCCGTGGGTCGACGGGTACGTCACCATGATCGCCGCGAGCTCACCACCATGTAGGTCTACTTTGGACTTCAGGTCATCGGTGTCCACGTCGCCATCGGGGCGGCACGCCACGACCACGACGCGCATCCCGGCCATCACCGCCGACGCGGCGTTGGTGCCGTGCGCCGAGGACGGGATCAAGCACACGTCCCTGCGGGTATCACCGCGGCTGTGGTGGTAGGCGCGGATGGCGAGCAGTCCCGCGTACTCACCCTGGCTTCCGGCGTTGGGTTGCAGGCTCACCGCGTCGTAGCCGGTGATGGCGACCAGCCACTGCTCGAGATCGGACACGATCTGCAGCAGCCCCGCCGCGTCGGACCGCGGTGCGAACGGGTGCAGTCCGGCGAACTCCGGCCAGGTGATCGGTTCCATCTCCGCCGTCGCATTGAGCTTCATGGTGCAGCTGCCCAACGGGATCATGCTGCGGTCCAAGGCAATGTCCTTGTCGGACAGGGTGCGCAGGTAGCGCAGCATCGAGGTCTCGGAATGGTGGCTGGTGAACGCCGGGTGGGTGAGAAACGCGGTGGTGCGCGCCAGCCCGGCGGGTAGCGCGTCGGGTGCGTGGGTCTCCAGTGCGTCGGGCACACCGAAAGCAGCCCAGACCGTGCTGAGGTGCTCGGGTGTGGTGGCCTCGTCGCAGGCGATGCTCACATGGTCGGCGTCGACCAGGCGCAGACTGATTCCTCGGTCGTGCGCTTCGCGAACGACGTCCGCGGCGCGACCGGGTACCCGCGCCTGCACGGTGTCGAAGAATGCCCCGTGCACCACCTCCACGCCGCCGACGCGCAGACCCTCGGCCAGCACCGACGCGCAGCGGTGCACCCGCGTAGCAATGGTCCGCAGTCCTTCGGCACCGTGGTAGCTGGCATACATCGCCGCCACCACGGCCAGCAGGACCTGGGCGGTGCAGATGTTGGAGGTCGCCTTCTCCCGGCGGATGTGCTGCTCGCGGGTCTGCAGGGCCAACCGGTAGGCGGGTGCGCCGTCCGCGTCCACCGACACCCCGACCAGTCGTCCCGGCAGTTGACGCGCCAGCCCCTGCCGTACCGCGAGGTATCCGGCGTGCGGCCCACCGAAGCCCATCGGCACACCGAAGCGCTGCGAGGTGCCGAGGCAGGCGTCCGCGCCCTGCTCGCCGGGCGGGCTCAGCAGGCACAGCGCGAGTAGGTCGGCAGCCACCGCCACCAGGGCACCACGCTCGTGCGCAGCGGTGATCATCGCGGTGTGGTCAACCACGCGACCGGAGGCACCGGGCAGCTGCGCCAGCACTCCGAAGAACTCCCCGTCGGGTAACTCTCCCGCGGTAAGGTCGGCCTCCACCAGCTCGATCCCCAGCGGCTCGGCCCTGGTGGCCAGCACCGCACGGGTCTGCGGTAAGACGTCGGCGTCGACCACGAACCGCGGCGAGCGGGACTTGCCTGCCCGGCGCAGCAAGGTCATCGCCTCCGCGGCGGCGCTCGCCTCGTCGAGCATGGAGGAGTTGGCCAACTCCATGCCCGTGAGGTCGGTGACCATGGTCTGAAAGTTCAGCAGCGCCTCGAGTCGTCCCTGGCTGATCTCGGGCTGGTAGGGGGTGTACGCGGTGTACCACGCCGGGTTCTCCAGCACGTTGCGCGTGATGACGGCCGGCGTCAGCGTGTCGTAGTAGCCGAGACCGATCATCGACGTTGTGACGGTGTTGCGCCGGGCCAGCGCCCGAAGCTCGGCCAAGGCCTCGTGCTCGGACGCCGCGGCCGGCAGCACCTCGAGTCCGGCACCCCCCGCTTCGAGAATGCTGGCGGGCACCGCGGCGGTGGCCAGCTCATCTAACGTGTCGACGCCGATGACCTCGAGCATGCGGGCGAGCTCCGTGGCATCGGGACCGATGTGGCGGTCGGCGAAGGTACGTGAGGTCTCGGTCAGCGATGAGTGGTACACGGGGCCTCCGGCTGGTGAACAGCGACGTCAGTGGTCCCTCCCCCTCTGTCGCTGTGCCGATGGTCGGCCCTCCAGAGGCGTCGGAGCCCGCGCGGTCCTGGCTGCCTGAGAGATTGACGGGGAGGTGCTGCTCCTTCGGCGCCCGACCGCTGTGGCCAGCAGTCGGAACTCTCCCGCGCGACGTCGACGCAGCGGCAATTCTAGCCGGTCTTGCGACTCCCGCGCTCCTTGCGGCGTGAGGCGAGCTCGTCCTCGGGTGCAGACTCCACCTCGCCGCCGTCAGCCCGCTCGGCCGGGAAGTCGGCGATGGTGCCGCTGAGCTCACGCATCGCGCCGCTCACCGCGATCCCGAACACGCCCTGGCCGCCTTGAAGCAGGTCGACGACCTCCTCGGCGGAGGTGCACTCGTAGACCGTGGTGCCGTCGGAGAAAAGCGTGATCCGGGCGAGATCGGCGACACCACGGCGGCGCAGATGCTCCACGGCGACGCGAATGTTCTGCAGAGACACACCGGTGTCCAGCAGTCGTTTGACGACCTTGAGCACGAGAATGTCTTTGAACGAGTAGAGACGCTGGCTACCCGAACCCGCGGCGCCGCGGATCGAGGGCACAACCAGGGAGGTGCGCGCCCAGTAGTCGAGTTGACGGTAGGTGATGCCGGCGATCTGGCAGGCGATCGGCACCCGATAACCGACCAGCTCATCGGGCAGCGTGTCGTCGGGGAACAAGCCGGGCTGGACCTCCGTGTTGTGGAGAGCCCCAGTGTCGTACTGGCTTTGCAGGTACGGTCCATCAACCACGGACTAACTCCCTACTCGATCGCCCGGTCCGAGTCGCCACCGCGTGACGACGTCTTCCGAACAACGTCCGCTCAGCGGGGAACCCCACCGGTGTCATTCCCTGATGACGGTAGGTCCGCCGGACGGCACGGTCAATGCGACGCGCGGTAAGGCTGAACCTTCAGTAGAGGGTGAGATCAAAGCGAGGCCAAGCGATCAGCCCTCGCCGGCACCGAAGTCTTCCGGCGAGACCGAGTCCAGAAACTCCTTGAACTTCTCCACCTCGTCCTCCTGCTCATCCGGGATGAGCAGGCCGGCCTCGGTGAGAACGGTCTCCTCAGCGTGGATGGGCACCCCGCTGCGCAAAGCCAGCGCAATCGAGTCCGACGGCCGGGCCGACACGTGCAGATCACCGTCGAAGACAAGCTCGGCGAAGTACGTCCCGTCCTGGATGTCGGTGATCCGCACCTGCTCGAGCTCACGCCCAAGAGCGCCGATCACGTCCTTCATCAGGTCATGAGTCATCGGGCGCGCAGGCTTGACCCCCTGCTGCTCCAACGCGATGGCCGTCGCCTCGCCCTGGCCGATCCAGATCGGCAGGTAGCGGTCACCCTCGGACTCACGGAGCAACAGGATCGGCTGGTTTGCCGGCAGCTCCACCCGGATACCGACGACGCGCATCTCGCCCACCGTGACCGCCTTTCCGAGGTGTCTTTTCCGACGGTGTCGACGCTACACGGCCACGACCTGGCTCACCGTCCCAGCGCGTCCCTGAGCGCTGACTTGACCAGCATCGAATGCATGGTCACCGAAAGGGCCGCGAGTTCACGCACCAGCTCGTCGGCCCGTGCGCTCGCGCCGGAGTCCCGCCCTCGCGCCACCGGCGACGCGATCTGGGCAACCAGTCCCGCCTCACGCTCGGCCGACGCGCGAAAGGCCCGCAGATGACGCGGCTCCATGCCGAAGGCGGCCATCGACTGGGCGGCCCTGGCCAGCTCCACCGCGTCCGGGTCGAAGAACCCCGCGGACCCTGCCCGCAGCAGTCCGTGCTGCTGGAGCTCGGCCAACAGCTGCGGTTCGACCCCGGACTGGGCGAGCAGCTGCTCCCGCGTGAGCCGACGCTCGCGCTGTGGCAGAAAGTCGTCCGCGCTCACCGTTGACCCGGCGACCGTCAATGAGCGGGGCACCCGCGGCATCGATAACACGGCCAGCGGCTCCATCCCCCGATCAAGAGCGTCGAGCTGCTCTTTGATCACCTTCAGCGGCAGGTAGTGGTCGCGCTGAGCGGCGAGCACAAACCGCAACCGCTCGCAATCGGCACCGGAGAACTGGCGGTACCCCGCCGGAGTGCGCTGCGGGGTCACCAGCCCCTCGGCCTCCAAAAAGCGGATCTTCGAGATGGTGACGTCAGGGAAATCCGGTCGAAGCTGGTCCAGCACCGCTCCGATCGAGACACCTCCACGCGCTGAGTGGCCGGCTGCGGTCACTGTCCGTCTGCACCCGCTGACCGGTCAGCGTCGGCCGACTGGCGCGGTCCCGCCAGGAAAACCAGGCGGAACTTGCCGATCTGCACCTCGTCACCGTTGGCCAGCACGGCGGAGTCGACGGGCTCACGGTTGACATAGGTGCCATTGAGGCTGCCGACGTCGACCACCAGGAACTCCGCACCGTCCTGGCGGAACTCGGCGTGCCTACGACTGACCGTCACGTCGTCGAGAAAGATGTCGCTGTCCGGGTGCCGCCCCGCCGAGGTCATCGCCTGGTCCAGGAGGAAGCGTGAGCCTGCATTTGGTCCGCGCTTCACGACGAGAAGCGCAGAACCCGCAGGAAGAGCTTCGAGGCCGGCCACCGGAGTCTCCGCAGAAGCGCCCGACTGCCCCTCCATCTCGACCAGGAAATCGGCCCGGAAAACCGAGGTGGTCTCGGACGACCCCGCTGCCTGCGCGCCTTGCTCGTTGCTCTGACTCACCTGTTCTCCTTCTCCGATGGGGCCCGCCAATGACTGAGGAGCGTGAGCACTGACCGTACCGTGATCCGGGCTCAGGAACACCACCGCGGCGCTGGCTTGGACACTGCCTGCGGCGTTGCATTCTTGCGCTGCCCTCAGCCTTGCGCGGTCAGCGCCCGGTATGCCTGGGCGTCGAGCATCTCGTCCCACGCCTGCTTCAGCGTCGCGACGTCGGCGACCGTCAGCTCGACGAGCCACCCGGCGCCGTAGGGATCGGAGTTGATCACGCTCGCGTCCTCTTCCAGCGCCTCATTCCGTGCCTGCACTGTGCCCGCCACCGGCGCAAACACGTCAGACACGCTCTTGGTCGACTCGATCTCGCCGAATGCCGCACCGAGCGAGTGCTCCGCGTCGACCTCGGGCAGCTGCACGAACACGACGTCGCCGAGCTGGGTCTGCGCGAAATCGGTGATGCCCACGCGGATGGTGGTGTCGCCGATGCGTTGCACCCACTCGTGCTCGGCGGTATAGCGACGGTCTGTGGGTATTTGTACGTCCGACACGGGTGATCGACTCCTGACTCAGCGGCCTGCCGGCCGGGTGTACTTGTGCCTGCTCCACGGTGAGTGTGCCGCCTGCCCGGGCCACCGTGTCGATCACCCCTCCCGGAGTGTTCAGCGCCGAGGCAGGTCCCGCAGAACGAGCCTGGTCTGCACGAGGTAGAGCACGCCGGCCCACAGGTACATCCCCGTTCCCCAGATGGTGAGCGAATAGGCAATGGGCGCACAGACGGTGGCAAAGGTGGAGTGCCCGCGCGCCGCGAGCAACAGCGGAAACGCGTACAGCAGACAGAAGGTGGCGGCCTTGCCGAGGTAGTGCACCGGCAGCACACCCAAGCCGCGGCTACGCAACAAAGGCACGGTCCCCACCAGCACCAGGTCGCGCCCGATGATCAACGCCGCCACCCACCAGGGGACGACGTCGCGCAGTACGAATGCGATCAAGGTCGACAGAACATAGAGCCGGTCGGCCGCGGGATCCAGCAGGGCACCGAGCTTGCTGGTCTGATTCAGCAGGCGGGCCAGCTTGCCGTCCAGGTAGTCGGTGATCCCGCTACCGATAAGCAGCAAGATTGCCCAGCCGTCGGCGTGCGGGCCGAGGAGCAAGTATAGGAAGACCGGAACACCGAGCAGGCGCAACACGCTCAGGGCGTTGGGCAGCGTCACGATGCTGGTAGAAGACGCCGGTGCGTGCTCGCTCTCGGCCACGATCGCAGCGGCGTCCTCCGCTGCCTTGCGCCCAGCCACTTCCCTCACCTCGCTCTTCGATACCGGTCCGGGGCAAGCCTGCCACAATTGGCACGCGGCCTCGGCACCTCTCGCGCTGCCCTTTAGCCAAGCAATTGCTTGGTAGGGTGTCGGTCATGGCCAACACGAATCCGCTCGACTTCACCGACCGCGTCGTGGTCGTGACGGGGGGCACCAAAGGGATTGGACGTACCATCGCCGCGCGCTTCCTCGCCGCGGGCGCCGAAGTCCTGGTCTGTGGTCGGACGCCACCCGAACAGCTGCCAGGCAAGGCACAGTTCCTGGCGACCGACGTCCGCGATCCCGAGGCCGTGGCCGCACTCGTAGCGCACGCCGTAGTCCGGTGGGGACGCGT
>JALYVL010000334.1 GCA_030853285.1 Actinomycetota bacterium
CGGTGGCCTCTGGGCGCGATGACACCCTGCCCATGCTGACCGGTGTGCGGGTGGAGATCGAGGGTTCGACGGTGGTGCTCGCCGCCACCGACCGCTTCCGCTTGGCCGTACGAAGCTTCACCTGGACGCCGGACACCGACGGCGTGTCGCTGGCGGTGCTGGTGCCGGCCAAGACCCTGGCCGAGTCGGCCAAGACGCTGACCGGCGGTGCCGGCGAGGTTCAGCTGGCGCTGGGCACGACGGGGACCGGAGGCGGAGACGGCTTGCTCGGCCTGGCGGGCTCGGGGCGGCGCACCACCACCCGGCTGCTGGACGCGGAGTTCCCCAAGTTCCGCCAGCTGCTGCCCGCCGAACACGCCGCCGTCGCCGAGCTCGCCGTAGCTCCACTGGTGGAGGCCATCAAGCGCGTCTCCCTGATGGCCGAGCGTGGCGCGCAGGTACGGATGGAGTTCACCGATGAGGGCCTACGCCTGACTGCGGGAGGCGACGACGAGGGCAAGGCCGAGGAAGAGCTGCCTGCCGACTTCACCGGTGAGCCGCTCACTATCGCCTTCAACCCTGGTTACCTGCTCGACGGGTTGTCGGCGTTGCGCAGTGAGCGCGTGAGCATGGGGTTCACCACCGCGAGTCGTCCGGCGGTGTTGCGTCCGGTTGGCCAGGGCAGCGTTGCGCTCGAGGGGCCGGGACCCTTCCCGGCGCCGGAGAGTGAATACACGTATCTGCTGATGCCGGTGCGGCTGCCAGGCTGAGCGACCGCACGGTTGCGGATTCGGACGGTAGAGGATTGACACGGTTGAGGATTGACACGGAGGAAGGGTCACGTCTTATGAAGATCGGTCTCGTCGGGCTCGGCAAAATGGGCTTCAACATGCGTGAACGGTTGCGCCGAGCGGACATCGAGGTGGTCGGTTATGACCCACGACCCGAGGTCACCGACGTCCCCACGCTAGCCGCCCTCGCTGAAGCGTTGGAAGCGCCGAGGGTGGTGTGGGTGATGGTCCCCTCGGGTCAAATCACCAGAGACACCATCGCGGAGCTGGGCCGAACCCTGTCCACGGGCGACGTGGTTATCGACGGCGGCAATTCCCGCTACGTCGACGACGGCCCGCACGCCAAGGAACTCGACGCCAAGGGCATCGGCTACATCGACTGTGGGGTCTCCGGTGGCGTCTGGGGACTGGACAACGGCTACGGGCTGATGGCCGGCGGTGACGCCGAGCACATCGAGCTGGCCATGCCGATCTTCGACGCGTTGCGCCCTGAGGGTCCCCGCGAGGAAGGTTTCGCCCACGCCGGACCGGTCGGTGCCGGGCACTACTCGAAGATGGTGCACAACGGCATCGAATACGGATTGATGCAGGCCTACGCAGAGGGTTATGAGCTGCTCGAGGCCGAAGAACTCGTGACCGACGTGCCTGCTGTGCTGCAGGCCTGGAGCCGCGGCACAGTGGTCCGCTCCTGGCTGCTGGACCTGTTGGTCAAGGCGCTGCAGGAGGACCCCGCGCTGGAGGAGATCTCCGGCTGGACGGCCGACTCCGGTGAGGGCCGGTGGACGGTGCTCGAGGCCATCGACCACGCCGTGCCGCTGCCGGTGATCTCGGCGGCGTTGTTCGCCCGTTTCGCCTCGCGCCAGGACGACTCCCCGGCGATGAAGGCGGTGTCGGCCCTGCGTAACCAGTTCGGCGGGCACGCCACCCACAAGGCGGGCCCGACGTCCGGCGCTGGGACGACGACCGCGGGCAGCGCCGGCTGAGGTGCACGTCCGTCACCTCGGCGTCACCGATTTTCGATCCTGGGCGAGTGCGGAACTGACCCTGCGACCCGGCGTCAGTGTGCTGCTCGGCGCCAACGGTAACGGCAAGACCAACCTCGTGGAGGCGCTGGGCTACCTGTCGACGCTGTCCTCGCACCGGGTCTCCACCGACGCGCCGCTGGTACGCGTGGGCGCCGAGCGCGCCGTGGTGCGGGCGGCAGTGGTGAATGAGGCCCGCGAGCTCACCGTGGAGCTGGAGATCACCCCGGGAAAGCCCAATCGCGCCAGGGTGAACCGCTCACCGGTGCGGCGTCCGCGGGAAGTCGTCGGCATTCTGCGGACCGTGTTGTTCGCTCCGGAAGACCTCGCCCTGGTGCGGGGAGACCCCGGCGAGCGGCGCCGCTTTCTGGACGAGCTGCTGGTCAGCCGGGTGCCCCGGATGGGCGCCGTCCGCGCCGACTACGAGCGGGTGCTGCGGCAACGTTCGGCCCTGCTGAAGAGCGCGGGCGCGGCCATGCGGCGCGGTGGCGGGGCCACGGAGGCAACAGCCACCCTCGACGTCTGGGACGGGCATCTCGCCACGCACGGTGCCCAGCTGCTGGCCGGCAGGCTGGATTTGCTGGCCGAACTCGCCCCGCACGTGCGCGAGTCCTATGCCGCGCTGGCCCCGGAATCCCGCCCGGCCGCGGTGGGCTACAAGAGCAGCCTTGGACAGGCGTTTCCGACCACGACCCACGGTCCGAACCCTGGCGAGCCGGGCGCCCTGACAGCGGACGTCGAGCTGCTGGAGGCGTGCCTGCTCAGTGAGCTGGGGCGGGTGCGTCGTGCGGAGCTCGAGCGCGGCGTGTGCCTGGTCGGTCCGCACCGCGACGATGTGGAGCTATCCCTTGGCTCGGAGCCGGCCAAGGGATACGCCAGTCACGGCGAGTCGTGGTCCTT
>JALYVL010000335.1 GCA_030853285.1 Actinomycetota bacterium
CGGCGTGCTGTCCGGACCGGCGACCGAGCGGCTGTCCACCTGCGGCGCCCGCGAGGTGATCTTCACCAACACGCTGCCCATCGGGGAGGACAAGCAGTTCCCGCAGCTGACGGTGCTCTCCATCGCTCCGTTGCTGGCCAGCGCGATCCGCGCGGTGTTCGAGGACGGGTCGGTCACCAGCCTGTTCGACGGTGACGCCTGAGCGAGCTCGACAGCGGTGTGCGGTAGACTGCGCAGGTTGTCTCGGCGAGGGCGGCCCCTGGGGCTGCCGTGATCGACGCGGCTGCGGTCCTGCGAATGCCGGCTGCGTCGTGTCCACTCCCGCGCCGAGCGCACACCCCCGTACAGACCGCACCGAGGAGTACATCGTGGCCGACAACATCACGCTCACCGCCGAATCGCGCACGGAGTTCGGCAAGGGAGCCGCCCGTCGCCTGCGCCGCGACTGGAAGGTGCCCGCTGTCCTCTACGGCCACGGCACCGACCCGGTGCACATGGCGCTGCCCTCCATCGAGTTCGCCCGGGTCCTGCGTGCCCACGGAACCAACGCGGTGCTCACCATCACCGTCGACGGCAGCGAGCACCTTGCGCTGGTCAAGACCGTGGTGGTGCACCCGCTGCGCAATTACATCGAACACGCCGACCTGCTGGTGATCCGCCGCGGCGAGAAGGTGACCATCGACGTCACGGTGGTCATCGTCGGCGATGCCGAGCCCGGCTCGCTGGTCACCCAGGACGCCACCACCGTGCAGGTCGAGGCGGACGTGATGAGCATCCCCGAGCAGTTCGAGGTGTCGGTCGAAGGTGCCGAGATCGGTACTCAGATTCTGGCGAGCGAGGTCGCGCTCCCCAGTGGTGTCACCCTCATCTCCGAGCCGGAGACGCTGATCGTCAATGTCGTCCAGGCCCCGTCCGAGCAGGCCATGGAGGCCGAGGTCGACGCCGAGGGTGCTGGCGTCGTCGAGGATGAGCCCGAAACCGCTGCAGGCGAGGCCGGCACGGACGAGTCTTCCGACTCGGAGTAGCCCACCGCTGCGCAACGGCGCGCCCCCAATGGGTGGCGCGCCGTTGCTGCGGACAGTGAAGGAATGCGACGTGGACAGCACGACAAGACCAAATCCTGCGGCGACAGCCATGATCGTCGGCCTGGGCAACCCCGGCCCGTCCTACGCCCGCACGCGGCACAACGTCGGATTCTTCGTCGCCGATGTGCTCGCCACTCGGATGGGCGACCGCTTCAGCACCCACAAGCGCAGCGGCGCCGAGGTGAGCGAGGGCCGGCTCGTGAGCCGACGCGCCGTCCTGGTGAAGCCGCGATCGTTCATGAACGAATCCGGTGGCCCGGTGAGCGCGGCGGTGCGATTCTTCTCCGTCGCGCTCGACGACCTGCTGGTGATCCACGACGACCTAGACCTCGAGCTGGGCGTGGTCAAGGTCAAACGCGGTGGCGGCGAGGGCGGGCACAACGGGTTGCGCTCCATCACCAAGTCCATGGGCAGCAGGGATTACCTCCGCGTGCGGGTGGGCATTGGCAGGCCACCGGGACGCATGGAGCCAGTCGACTACGTTCTCAAGCCGTTCGCCGCCGCCGAGCGGAGCGCCATCGAGCTGGCCTGCGATGACGCCGCGGACGCGGTCGAACTGCTACTCACCCGCAGCGTCGCCGATGTGCAGCAAGTGGTGCACAGCCGCTGACCGCTGGGCGCGCGGGGTTCTATGCTGTGCGAAAGCGGCATTCGCCCAGCATGAACAGCCGCCCTACTCGCTGAGCAGCCCCACCGAGCTGGAACGGCGCAACTTGCCCGACGGGGTCTTCGGCAGACTGCCCGCAGGCAGCACCGTCACCGTCCGCGGCCGGACTCCCACCGCTGCGACCACCTTTGCGGTGACCTCCTTGCGGATGCGGGCGGCCTCGTCCTCATCGCCTGCCTTGTTGCTCTCCAGCGCCACCCCGAAGCTCTCCCGCCGGTCGGACGCGTCCAAGCGCACGGCCACCACGTTGCCCGCACGGACGCCGTCGACCTCGCCGGCCGCGCGCTCGATGTCGGTGGGGTAGATGTTGCGTCCGCCCATGATGATGACGTCCTTCACCCGGCCGCACACCACGATGTGGCCGGCCTCGGTGATGTAGCCCTCGTCGCCGGTGTCCAACCATCCTTCGGCGTCCTGGGTCGCGATGGGTCCGTCGACGGTGAGGTAGCCCGGGGTGGCTGCGGTGCCCTTGAGTTGCAGCACTCCCACTCCGCGAACGCCGAGGACCGTGCCTTCGCCGTCGACGACGCGGGCGGAAAGCCCGGGTACGGGTGGCCCGAGGGTCGGGAAGTGCCGGACGGCTCCGGGCTCGGCCGCATCATCGCTCGCGGGAACGGCTTTGCGGTCACGTTCCAGCGCGAGGGCATCGACGGTGTCCACGGTCAGACCCACGCCGATTTCGGTGAACGACACCGCCAGCGTCACCTCCGCCATCCCGTAGGCGCCCACGAACGATCCGGGCTTGAAGCCGAAGCGACCGGCGGCATCGGTGAAGGCCCGCACCGACACCGGGTCGATCGGCTCCGCGCCGTTCAGCGCGAAGCGCAGCGTGGACAGATCCAGCGCGCCGTCGGTCTCCGGGACCCAGCGGGCCAGCCGCTTGGCGATGACGGCGTAGGCGAAGTTCGGCGCCGCGGTGAGGCTTCCCCCGTAC
>JALYVL010000336.1 GCA_030853285.1 Actinomycetota bacterium
GAGTCGCTTCGCGCGCTGGAGGCCGAGGACGCGGCCGCGCTGACCGACGAACAGGTGGCTGGGGTGGTTCAGGGAAGCTTCGGGTACTTCGCGGCCAACCCGAACCGCCCCGCCTTCGCGGCCCTGCAGGAGCTGCTGACCGGCAGCGGGGCAGGAAGCTACTACGACGACACCGCCTGCCACCTACATCTGGTGCAGTGGGCCACCAACCCCGGCTGGAGTGGGCTGAGCCCTGCGGTGCGCGCACAGCTGATCGATGCCGACGCCGAGTTCCTCCGCTGGCAGCTACGGACGGCGGCCGTGCAGCGGGTGCTGGTCAACGGCACGAACGCGCTGCAATGGGTGGTGCGGGCGGGCTTGGTGCCTGCATTCGACGTCGAGCAGGTCGACTACCGCAACGCCAAGGGGCGGCCGAAGACGATGGCGCTGTCCGCGGCGGAGGTCGACGGCCTCCGGTGGCAGGGTTGGGGCATCCCGGCCGAGGACGCGCTCAGTACCGAAGGTCGAAGCAAGCGTCTGGAGTGGCTGCGCGACCGATGACTGCCCGCCCCTACAGCAATCGCGGTTGCTCACGCGCAGGTGCGGGAGAGGGCCCAGACGGCGCGGTTGGCGGGCACGGCAATCTGGTGCTCGGCCGCCGCGCGGACCACGGCACCCGACAACAGGTCGTGCTCCAGCGGCCGCCCGGCCATCCGGTCGTAGTACATGCTGGTGCCGTTGTCGTCGGGATAGCTTTGGTAGGTCCGCATCACCTTGTCCACATCGGACTCATCCAGCTTCGCGCCCACCGCGACGCCCACGGCCACCGTCTCGCGCAACAACGCACGGCAGAGGTCCTGGATCTCCGGCAACTGCAAGACCTCGCAACGTCGCATGGTCAGCGCGGTGATCGGGTTGGAGCCGATGTTGACCATCAGCTTTCGCCACGCCGCCGTACGGAAGTCGGGGTCCTGCTTGACCAGTACCCGCTTGCCAAACAGCTCGCTGAGTCGTTGCGCTGCGGCCGATTCCGGTACGACAAGCATGTTGCCGATGTAGTGGGTGACAGCTCCGGGGCCGGTCCGCTCGGCCGAGGCGAGCACCAGAGCGGGTAACACCTGGGCGGCGCCGACCAACGGCTGAACCCGTTCGACGTGGTCGACGCCGTTCTGCAGGACCACGACGACCGTCTCCGGGCCCACCAGGGCGTTCAGCCAGGGCTGCGTGGACGGGGTGTCCTGGGCCTTCACGGTCAGCAGCACCCAGTCGACCGGCTGGGCTTGCGCGGGCGCGGCGACGACGTGCACCGGCACGGTACGGGTCTCGCTGCCGCCCCTTCCATCCCCGGTGAGGGTGAATGCGTCCACCGGGGTACGTGCGCAGAGCAGCGGGGGCTCCTCGAGCCAGGAGGCAGCGAGTCCGGCGACCGCTCCGGAGCCGATGATCGCGACGCGCATCCTCAACCCACCTGGTCGGTGGGCCGGATTAGCACCTCGTTGATCGCGACATGGGCGGGCGCGGTGACGGCGTAACGGACTGCCTCGGCGATGTCCTCGCTCTGCAGCTGCCGCATCGTCTCGGCCCGCTTGTTGGCGCCTGCTTTGGACTCGGCGTGGGTGATGTGCTCCCGCAGCTCGGTGGCGACCATACCCGGCTCGATGAGCACCACCCGTACCCCGCGGCCGGTGACCTCTTGGCGCAGGCCCTCGCTGAACGCGTTCACCGCATGTTTGCTGGCGTTGTACACGGCGCTGCCGCTGCGGGCGACCCGTCCGGCCACCGAGGAAATCTGCACGACGGTGCCCTGGCTGGCCAGCAGGTGCGGCAGGGCGGCGTGGGTGAGGTACATGAGCCCCAACACGTTGGTGTTGATCATGCGGGTCCAGTCGGTGGTGTCGGCGTCCTCCACCGGCCCCAGCAGCATCACGCCGGCGTTGTTCACCACGATGTCCAGCGCGCCGAATCTGTCCACAGTGGACTGGACGGCAACTCGCGCCGCGCCCTCGTCGGTGACGTCGAGTTCGAGCGTCAGTACCTGCGCGCCGGCAGACTCCAGCTCGTCCCTCAGCGCCGCCAGGCGGTCGGTGCGGCGTGCCGCGATGGCGACGCGGGCGCCGTCGGCAGCCAGTGCGCGCGCCGTGGCTTCGCCGATACCGGAGCTGGCTCCGGTAACCAGCGCGACTTTTCCGTTCAGTGCAGTGCTCATTTGTCCTCCTTCGTCGGTCGTGAGTGAGAGTTGGCGGTAGGCCGCCTACTTTCACTCACGAGCGTCAGCATCTCGGGCAGGTCGAAGAACCGGGCGATCTCCAGCGCGGACTTGGGCCCCTCGGCGGGGTCGGCACCGGCGTCGAGCAAGGCCGTCACAATCGCGGCGGACTGCCGAAACACCGCCGCGCCCAGCGCCGTCTGCCCCATGTCGTTGACTCGCGAGGTCTCTGCCCCTCGGGTGAGCAGGGCGGCGACGGTGTCCGGGTGAACGTGGTAGGCGGCCAGGATCAGCAGGGTGTCTCCGGCGCTGTTGGTGAGGTTGACCGGGACCCCGGCGTCGACGGCGGTACTGAGCGATTCGGTGCGGCCCTCCCGCGCGTCGTTGAACAGCGTTTGGACGAACTCGAGCTCGTCGTCGCTCAGCGGTGCTGCCATGCCCCGAGCCTAGGGCGCGCCGGGACCACTCGCCCACTGCCCCTTTCCTTGACTCATTCCAG
>JALYVL010000337.1 GCA_030853285.1 Actinomycetota bacterium
ACATCCGGGTCACCGGCGCGGATGGACCCGTCTTGCTGGCCCTGCTCGATACCGATGCGCAGCGCCGCAAGAATGTGGTGTTGGCTGGCGCCGGTGCGGGCGATGACGTAGGGCAACAGCACCTCCGGGTCGACGTCGAGCACCCGGGTGAACAACGGATCGACGGCGAGACGCCGCACGACGCCGAGCGCCGTGGCACACAGCCGTTGCCTGCCGTTTTGCTCTGCGTGCACCTCTGCACGCACGACGTCCACCAGGGCGGCGAACTCCCTGGTGAGCAGCGCTGCGAGCACCCGCTGCACGTCGGGAAAGCGTCGGTAGAGCGTCATCCGGCTGATGCCCGCCACCCGGGCCACATCGGTTGCTGTGATGCGCCGGACGCCGATGGCGAGCACCAGCTCGCGGGCGGCATCGAGGATCTGTCCCGGCACGGCGTCCTGACTCGCGACCTTGTTACGAGTGGACGTCATGTGTCACTGTGTACCGCATGACCGTCGAGCACGCAAAGCAGGTTCCACCATCCGTGTGGCACGGCTGGGGCGATCCGGCCCAGCGCACACCGCTGCCCGCCAAGGCCTTGCACTTCCTGGACGACGCGCTCGGCGCGCCCACCGCGCCCGGGCTGCCGGTTCGGCTCGAGCAGGTGCTGCTCAACGACAGCGCACTGCCTGGCGATGCTGCCGAGGCCCTCGCGGCTGTGGTGGGCGCCGAGAACGTGCACACCGATCGGGAGACCCGCATCGTCCATAGCGGCGGGAAGTCCTATGTGGACCTGCTCCGACGCCGACGCGGGGACGCCGAGCACGCGCCGGATGCCGTGGTGTGCCCCGCCGACCACGAGCAGGTGCAGCAGCTGCTGGCGGTGTGCGTGGAGCACGAGGTGGCCGTGGTCCCGTTCGGCGGCGGCACCAGTGTGGTCGGCGGAGTGGAGCCGGTGCGCGGACGGTTCTCGGCGCTGATCGCGCTGGATCTGGTACGCCTGGACGCGCTGGTCGAGGTCGATCCGGTGTCCATGACGGCGACGATGCAGGCCGGGATGCGGGGCCCGCAAATCGAGGCGGCGTTAGGGCGGCACGGGCTCACCCTCGGCCACTTCCCGCAGAGCTGGGAGCAGGCGAGCCTCGGCGGCTTCGTGGCCACCCGCTCCGCCGGGCAGGCCTCCACCGGCTACGGGCGCATCGACGAGCAGGTCCTCAGCGTCACCTGCGCCACCCCCCAGGGTGACCTGGTATTGGGCCGCGGTCCCGCCAGCGCCGCAGGCCCCCGCCTGCTGGACGTCATCGTTGGCTCCGAGGGCCGCCTCGGCGTGATCACCTCGGCCACGGTGGGGGTGCGCCCCAAGCCCACCGTGCAGCGCTTCGCCGGGTGGTCCTTTCCGTCGTTCGCTTTGGGTGCGGACGCCTTTCGGGTGCTGGCCCAGCAGCTCGGGCACGGTGTGGCCCCCGACTCCTGCCGCCTGTCCGACGAGGTGGAGACGTTCACCACGCTGACCCTGGCCGGCGGCTCGGCGGGGGCGCGGGCTATGCGCGGCTACCTGCGCGCACGGGGACGCAGCCACGGCAGCCTGGCGATCTTCGGCTGGGATGGAGTGGGTGCGTCGGAGGTCAAGCACCGTCGACGCGCGGCCGCGAAGATCCTGCGGCAGCACGGAGGTGTTCCCTTGGGCAGCGGACCGGGCAAGGCGTGGGCGCACGGACGTTATGCGGGCCCGTACCTGCGCGACGAGCTGCTCGACCACGGCGTACTGGTGGAGACCCTGGAGACCGCGACCACATGGACCGATCTGCCTGCGCTGCACGGCGCGGTCGCCGATGCGTTGCGCCGGGAGCTGACGGGGCCGGGCAGCGACCCGATCGTCCAGTGCCACATCTCGCACATCTACCGCTCCGGCGCCTCGCTGTACTTCACCGTGGTCGCCCGCCGGGACGCCGATGACCCGGACGGGCAGTGGCACACCGCGAAGGCGACCGCATCTGCGGTGATCGCGGCCCACGGTGCACCGGCCACCCACCAGCACGCCGTGGGGATCGACCACGCGCCGTGGATGGCCGCCGAGGTGGGCGAAACGGGGCTGGCATTGCTGGCCGCGATGAAGCACACCGTGGACCCGACGGGGATTCTCAATCCGGGCAAGATGCTCGCATGAAGCTGCTGCTGGTGGTCAGCCCCAGCTCCGGCGGGGGACGTGCCGCCCTGGCGATGCCCGCGGTGGTCCGGGCGCTGCGGGCCACCGGGTGGGAGGTCAGCACCCACCTCACGCACGACCTCGACGACGCCGAACGGGCTGCGGCACAGGCGTCCGCGGACACCGTGGTCGCCGCGCTCGGCGGGGACGGGTTGCTGAGCCGGGTCGCGGCAGGCACGCGAACCTCGAAGGCCGTGTTCGCCCCGCTCCCTGGCGGTCGTGGCAACGACTTCTGCGCCAAGCTGGGCGTCCCGCGTGAGCCGGTGGCCGCCGCAGCAGCACTGGTGGGCGCCGTCGAGCACGCTTGCGATGTGGCCGAGTTGGACGGGCGCACCGTGCTGGGGGTGGTCAGCTGCGGGTTCGACTCCGAGGCCACCCGCCGCGCCAACGCCGCCAAGCTCATCCGCGGTCACCTGGTCTACGCCTGGGCCGCGCTGCGCACCTTGGCCACCTGGAAGCCGGTCGAGCTCACGGTCACCGTCGACAGCGCACCGC
>JALYVL010000338.1 GCA_030853285.1 Actinomycetota bacterium
AGCATGGACATCGTCATCGCCCTGCCGATTTCCTGGGTGCCCCTGGCGGCGGACTACTCCCGGCATTCACGGTCCACCAAGGCGGCGTTCCTGGGCTCCAGCGTGGGTTACGGGGTGGCCACGATCGCGTTCTTCGTGCTGGGTGTACTGGCGCTGGTGGCCTTCCGGATCCAGCCGGGCTTCGACGTGATCGGCTCCCTGCTGGCCGTGCCCTTGGCGGGGCTGGCGCTGGCGCTGCTCGCGGTGGACGAGCTGGACGAGGCCTTCGCGAACCTGTACTCCACCGCGGTGAGCATGCAGAACCTGCGGCCCCGCTGGGACCGTCGAGTGCTCGTAGTCGGGGTCGGGATCGTGGCGACGTTGCTTGGCCTCACCGTCGATGCGTACGGGTACGAGCCGTTCCTCTACCTGCTCGGCGCCGCGTTCGTCCCCTTGACGGCGATCCTGCTGGTCGCCTTCTTCGTGCTGCGCCGCGGACCGGGTAGAGACGGCTGGGACGTGTCCGAGCAGGCCCCGTTGCGGTGGGAGATGTTGATCCCGTGGGTGTTCGGCTTCATCACCTACGAGCTCTTCGCGCCGACCCTGTTCACCGATCGCGGTGCCGGCTGGACGACGTGGTGGACCGATCGTCAGGCGGAGCTGCACATTCCGACGGGCTGGTCGGCGTCGTTGGTGTCGCTGGTGGTTGCCGGGGCGCTGACGCTGCTCGTCGGAATGCTGCCCCTGCGCCGTCTACGGTGAACACCCTGTCGCACGACCTGCAGGGCCTCGGCGCGCCGTTGCTGGCTGAGCAGCTGCGGCACTCGACGGTGGTGGGCATCGGCCGCGGCGACCTGGACCCTGCGGTGTTCCGCGGCTGGCTGGAACAGGACTACCTGTACTTGCTCGACTACACCCGGGTGTTCAGCCGGCTCGCGTGGCAGGCGCCGGATGGGCACCTCGGTGAGCTGGTCGATCTTGCCCATGCCACCTGGCACGAGGAGCTGACGCTGCATCGGGAGCTGGCGGCACCCTTCGGTGCCGACTTCGAGGCCGCCCGAAAGAGTCCACAGTGCACGGCGTACAGCTCCTTCCTGCTCGACGCCGCGTCCGACTACGGCATAGGACTGGCCGCGCTGCTCCCCTGCATGTGGGGGTACTCGCAGCTGGGACAGCGGTTGGCGCAGCACCCGCCCGCGGACGAGCGGTACCGGCGCTGGGTGGACACCTACGCCGACCCCGCGTTCGCCGCGCTGGCCACCCGCTGCGCCCACATGCTCGACGAGGCCGCGCCCGACCCGGCGAAGGCGCAGGCAGCGTTCCTGTCCGCCATGAAGCACGAGCTCGACTTCTGGGACGCACGATGACGGGCACCGCCGAGCAGCTGGTGGCGGGCGAGTCGGCGTTGTGGCAGCAGTGTCTGACGCATCCGTTTGTGCTGGCCACCGCCGACGATGCGCTGCCTGCCGGCGCGTTCGACCGGTGGCTGCTGGCCGACCACGAGTTCGTGATCCAGTTCCGTCGTTTCCTGGCGGGGTTGACTGCGTTGGCGCCCACCGAACGGGCCCGCGACGTGCTGTGCGGGGGTATCACGGCGCTGACGCCGGAGCTGGAGCTGTTCCGAACTCAGCTGTCCGAGCGCGGTTTGTCTCCGGATCACTACGACCCCGACGCCGTCTGTGTGGGCTACACGTCGTTCTTGCTCGCCAGCTTCTCCGACGGCTACGAGGTGGCGCTCGCGGTGCTGTACGGCGTGGAGAAGGCCTACCTGGACGCGTGGACGGCCGTGCGTGCGCGGGCAGTCGCCTCGCCGTACCGCGGGTTCGTCGACAACTGGTCGGCGCCCGCATTTGCGTCCTATGTGGACTCGTTGGGCACACTGCTCGGTGATGATGCACCGACGCCTGCACAGCAAAGGGCGTTCGGACGGGTGGTGCGCTTCGAGCTGCAGTTCTGGGGCGCTGTCCACACGGCCTGATCGGTTCACTGTGAAGTTGACGCACCCCGGCGCTGATGCGGGGAGGGGCAGAGTATGACGAGGGCGAGTGAGGGATCCAGCAGCAGCTGCGGGGAGACCACCATCTGCCATCGGCCGTCGATAGCGGCATCCACCAGGCGTCCCCACAGCCCGCGAGGCGTGATCGCCGCGGCAACAAGCACATTGGTGTCGGGCACTGCCCGGAGTGGCCGCACCTACCGGATTGGCGCGGAGCGCCGTTCGGTCCGCGCTGCCTGGACCTCCTCGATGGCCACGGCCATAGCCGCCTCGTCATTGAGAGCTGCTCGCTGGGCGAGCCGGTCCATCAGGGTGCGCAAGTCGGACCGCGCCACCTCGGCGTCACTGGTGCGCAGGTAAGCGCGCAGGGCGTCCTCGACCACCTGGCTTTCGCTGCGTTCGCGAGCCGCGGCCAGCACCTTGGTGGCGGTCAGCACGTCGGAGTCTAGGTACACGGTCGTCTTGCGTCGGCCCACCTCTCCATGTTGCCTTGGGTGCCGTCATGACGTCGAGACGGGGGGAAGGCGCCTGGTGCCCGATCGTTGGCGACACACCATGTCCGTTCAGCCGGTAGCTGCACGCGCCCCGCTGGGTCTCGAGCGTCAGTCCACCTCGGCGGCGGCGTGCGCGAACTGCGCCATGTACAACCGTGCGTAGGCTCCCTCCGCCGCCAAGAGCTCGGCGTGCGTGCCCTGCT